>JAISGH010000158.1 GCA_031263185.1 Prevotellaceae bacterium
TATAGCCCAATAAAACTATTCCAATATCTACATAATAATTTAATTATTAAGCAATAGCAAGTTTTCTATTTGTTTTTGCTGGCAATTTGCTGACAATTTTATTTCTTTTGCCATTTATACCTAAAGCATTTTTTGCGGTGGCTGTAACCTGCAGTAAAGCCTCCTCTACAACGTCATCTACTGATACTCCTTTCTGCTCAGCCAAAAGTGTAATTTATTCATGCACCTCCGGCGGTATGCTCACGTTTAAGCAGACAGCGGGTTTACGCGGCGCTATTCCCATTTCCTCGCAGCTCTCAAAGTAGCTCTCTACGCCAGCTTCAAAATCGGCTCGCAGCTCATCTATATTGTTGCCTTCGTACAGGATAATATCGTGCGTCATCCCTAAAACTTTGCCCACAAAGCAGCTATCCGCTTTGCTGTATTCGATGCTGCCGGTATAGCCTTTGTAATATAAATGGTTCATTTATTTTTTTGCAGCAGTTTAAGATTATAGCCTTTGGCTATTTCAGCAAAATCTCTGTCCTTATGCAATAATTGTACATCAGCAAGTATTGCATACGCAGCTATTAAACAATCATTTGATTTTCTAATGGTAATGCCCTTCTTTCTTAATGTCCGGTAAATATCAATAGCTTGATTGGTTACAGCCATCCAAGCAAAGTCAAGCATATCAAAATCAAGAAGCATATCCCTGGTATGCTTAAAAGTCCGGTCGTCACGTATTCCCTGCAATATTTCCTGATAAATAACAGGGCAAATATGTATGGAACAATCATTGACAATCAGCTGCCGCAAAATTTCCGATTCGGGAGAGGACTTACTCGAATTGAAAAAATCAATCCATACGGATGTATCTACCAAAACGACATTCATCGTGCAGCCCGCATTTCGTCCAAATCACCTTCCCAAATCCCTTTTCCCTGATAATCGAGTATTTTACGACGGTTGTGCGCCTTGATGAAGTCATGTAATGCGGCAAGAACTGTATCTTGTTGCGTTTTTTTCCCGCTGACAGACATTGCTTTCTTTATCAGCTGCTCGTCTAATTCAATACTGTACATGGCTGTAATTTTTGTGAAAAATATCGTTAATTTTCTACTTTGTAGCCCCACTTCTACTCACACATTTATTTAAAACTTAATTATTAAGCAATAGCAAGTTTTCTATTTGTTTTTGCTGGCAAATTGCAGGCAATTTTATTTCTTTTACCGCTTGTACCTATAGTTTTTTTGGCGGTGGCTGCAACCTGCAGTAAAGCCTCCTCTACAATATCACCTACCGGCACTCCTTTCTGTTCAGCCAAAAGTGTAATTTGTTCATGCACCTCCGGCGGTATGTTTACGTTTAAGCAGGCAGTGGGCTTGCGCGGCGCTATTCCCATTTCCTCGCAGCTCTCAAAGTAGCCTTCTATGCCGTCTTCAAAATCGGCTCGCAGCTCGTCTACATTGTTGCCTTTATACAGGATAAGGTCGTGCTCCATCTCCAAGACTTTGCCCACAAAGCAGCCATCAGCTTTGCTGTATTTGATGCTACCGGTATAACCTTTATAATGCAAGTAGTTCATGCTTATTCCTCCTTATTATTTTCTTGTTCAACATTTATATATTTTTTCTCGGTAAGGTGTTCGTATATTTCCTTCAATGTTGCCTCATCTATCGGCTCGCCGGATGTATGAGGCTTGTGCAGCCGAATTGTTGAAGTTGGCTACACATGCGTAAATTTTACGCGCGACCCTGATGTCTTGCCTTTGTTGCTCATGGCAAACCCCAGTGCCCTTAGCAGCTTTAGCAGCTCATCAAAAGTAAAGTCTTTTGGCAATGTCAAAAATCTTTTTATCAGCTTTTCTTTGGTACTCATAGTACTTGCAGTGATGTATTTGAATGTAATTCGGTACAAAGATAGCATATTTTGCTTGCTCACAACCCTATTCTCCATTTACGCTTTTTCTTCTTTTCCCTGAGCTGCCGGAATTGCTGTCGGTAAGGTAAATTACGCTCTACTACACGCAAAAAATGCTGTATTCGCCTTGAATACAGCACCTTTTGAATGTTTTTGAAAATCTCTTTATTTTCTGCTTTGTAGCCCCAACAGGACTCGAACCTGTATTTAAAGTTTAGGAAACTTCCGTTCTATCCCTTGAACTATAGGGCCAAAATCATATCGGCGAGCTAATCTCTAATTTCTTGAATTTTTCAGTACGCCCACGTGAGGTATGCTGCGCCCCACGTAAACCCTGCGCCAAACGTAGCAATAATGAGGCTGTCGCCTTTTTTGAAGCGCTTTTCAAAATCCCACAGGCACAGCGGCACCGACGCCGCCGATGTGTTGCCCACCCGATGGATGTTTATCAGCACCTTCTCCTCGCTCAGCCCCATGCGGTTGCGCACGGAGTCGATGATGCGCAGGTTGGCCTGGTGCGAAATGAAGTAGTCAATATTGTCGCTCGTCAGGTTGTTGCGGGTTAGTATGGTGGTGGTGGCTGCCGACATGTTGGTTACGGCGTGCTTGTACACCGAGTTTCCATCCTGGATGATAAAGTGCTCTCGGTTGCGCACCGTCTCCTCGCTGGGCGGGTAGGCCGACCCGCCGGCTTTTTGGTAGAGGAACTGCCGCCCCATGCCGTCGGAGTGCAGCGTTACGTCCTGCATACCCAAGCCTTCGAAGTTAGGCTCTATCAGCACGGCGGCGGCGCCGTCGCCAAACAGGGGGCAGGTTTTGCGGTCGGTATAGTCGGTGAGCGCCGACATTTTTTCGCCGGCCACGACTACTACCTTTTTTCTCATTCCGGTTTCGATAAAGCTCTTTGCTATCGTATAGCCGTAGAGAAAGCCCGAACATCCGGCGTTGACGTCAAACGCAAAGGCATTTTTGATGCCTACCCTGTCGCAAATGATGCAGGCTGTGGAGGGAAAAATCATGTCGCCCGTAACCGTGGGGCAAATGACCAAGTCCACATCGTCGGGAGAAGTGCCGGTTTTTTCGAGCAGCTGCTTCACCGCCTGTACGCCCATTTCGGACATGCCCAAGCCCTCGCCTTTGAGGATGTGCCGCTCGTGTATTCCCGTGTGCCCTACTATCCACTCGTCGGTAGTGTCAACCATGCGGCTCAGCTCCTCGTTGGTGAGAATGTAGTCGGGTACGTATCCTCCCACTCCTGTTATGGCGGCGGTAATTTTAGGCATTAGTGGCGGTGTTGTTTAGTGCTACTTTGATTTTTTCCGCCAGCTGCGCTTTTATCAGGTTTTCGGTTTGCAGGACCATGCTTTTGACGGCTTTTTCGCTTGAATGTCCATGCCCGATGACCACCGTAGAGTTAACGCCGATTACGGGTGTTCCTCCGTACATTTCGTAGTTGAAGCGGTCAAAAAACTCGTTTTTAACGCCCTGTTCATGCGCAAGTATGTACATGGCTTCGGCCTGCTTGAGGACAATGTTGCCCACAAAGCCGTCGCAAACAATAACATCGGCAATGGCGCCGAAGTAAATTTTGTTGCCTTCAATGTTGCCCACAAAGTTGAAGCCGCACGTGTTTTTCATCAGGCCGTGCGCTGCCTGCGTGAGCATGTTGCCCTTTTCCTCTTCCTCGCCGTTGCTCAGCAGGGCTACGCGCGGTTTTTCTATGCCCAGCACGCTCTTGGCATAGATAGAGCCAAGGAGGCCAAATTGGTAGAGCATTTCCGGCTTGCAGTCGGCGTTGAGGCCGGCGTCAACCAGCAGCGCCAGCTTGCCGTTGGCCTGCGGGATAAAGGTAGGAATACAGGGGCGCACCACGCCTTCCACAGGCTTCACGGTGTACATGGCTCCTACCAGCATAGCACCGGTGCTTCCGGCGCTGGCAAAGCCATCCACTTCTTTTTTTGCAAGAGCATGAAAGCCAACGGCTATGCTCGAGTCCGGCTTTTGCTGAAAAGCTTTTGCCGGATGGTCGCCCATTTCGATAGCTTGCGTGGTATGCACGATATCTACCTTTGCTGCGTCGAAGCCGGCTTGCGCCATGATGGCCAGCGTCTTCTCTTTGTCGCCAAAGAGCGTCATCCGGCTACCTTCTGCCAGCTCGCTGTGCGCCTGCATTACGCCTTGCACTATTGCTTCGGGGGCGTGATCGCCACCCATTACGTCAATGCCTATTTTCATCTGATTATAATGTAAGCTTTCTCTGTATTCACCTGTATTCACCCATGCGTTTCTTTGCCTGCTGTTTCCCGGCCTGCAAAAGCTACCGGATTGGCTTACCGGAAGGCAGAAAACAGAGAAGCGGATTAAACCTTTGTCATTTTATTTCGTGTGAGTTGTTGATTAACAAGTCATTCGACTATGCTGTAACCGACTTCTCTATCACTAAGCGGCCACGATAATACCCACATTCGGGGCAAACGCGGTGAAATAGCGTAGCTGCACCGCAGTTGGAGCAAATGCTCAACGTTGGGGCAGCAGCTTTGTAGTGCGTTCTGCGCTTGTTGCGGCGCTGCTTGGAAATTTTTGATTTAGGATGTGCCATAAAATGAAAATACTTAATTGTTTAGTTACTGATTTATTTAGTTACTGATTTATTTACTCTGTGCTTTTCAAAAGCCACCTTGTTGCTATCGCCATTTTTACTATCGCTATCGTCATGCTTTGCTGTGCGCCGTGCTGCCTGCCGACAGCTTGCTCCACGGCGAATTTTCGCTCTTGACGCGCTGCGCTTCCTCCTGCAGCTCGTGCAGCTTTGCCAGCATCTCCTTGTTGCAGGTGCTAACGCCCTCGTCGTCGTTGGGGTGCAAGCGCTGCATGGGCAGGCTCAGGCAAATGCTCTCATAGATGTACTGCGCAAGGTCAACCTCCGTGTCGCCGGGCTTCATGTTCATCACCTCATCTTCCGAAAAATCGTCGTCCCTGGCGTCGCCGGAGAAGCAGACGGTGAGCGTTCCCTCAAAGTCAACTGGCATGAAGAACTCATCCAAGCACCTGTCGCACGCTACCTTTACGCTACCCTCCATGCCAAGCTGCAGCGCCATAAAGTTACTCGTTTTTTCGGCATCAACATGTACGCTTACCTGCCCCTCGGATATTTCCGAGCCTTCGAACCGCCGGAAAAACGCATCGTTTACCTCAAACTCAAACGTATGCTTTCCCTGCGGCAGGCTACCATACGCTATATCGTAGGAATATTGGTTGTTCATTGTTACATTCAAGTGTAGGGTGGGCAAAGGTAACGCTTTTTTCGCAGTTGTGCGAAAATTGTCAAAAAAATAAACGACATTTAGGGAAAAATAAGCAAGAGGCAAAAAATAAACAACTGATTTACAATAGAAAACAACTATGCGGCTTCGAAAAAAAAGCGCTACGCAGCATTTTACTTCGCTTTGGGGGACAGGCTAAGCGGGAAGCAAATGGCGCTTACGGCGAAGCTTTTCCCGCCGCTGAATTTGCGCCAGCAGGTTTGCCACGACGAATACGGATGCCAGCGCCAGCAAAGAGCCGGAGGTTTCGCCAACCTCCGCCGAGTCGAGGTTAACGCCGTGCCGCGCCGCGTAAAAATAGGCAAATATGGTTACGGCGTTGTTGGTGAAGTGCGCAGCAACAGGCAACCAAAGGCTGCCGCTCCAGTAGAACAGGTAGCCAAACAGCGCACCGAGCAGAAATCGAGGAATGAAGCCCTCAAACTGTATGTGCAGCGCGCTGAAAACGACTGCCGATATGAATATGGCCACGTGCGGGTTTCTTGTCCAGCCATGCAGCACGCGCTGCAGGTACCCGCGAAACAGAAGCTCCTCGCTAATGGCCGGGATTAGGGCAATTATCAGCAGGTTGAGCAGCAAGGTGGCCGCGTCGGGGGTAAAAATCAGCTTGACGGTGAGCTCGGTGGCGTCGTGGTCTATGCTTGTAGCCCATTCGGGTAGCGGAAGCAGGGCGTTGACGTTGGCCGCAAGGCTAATAAACGGAATGGCTACTACGAGCGCTAAGGATGTCAACAAAACATTTGCGCTCAGTGGCTTGCGTACAACCCCAAGGAAAATGCAGGCACGCTTTCGGTAAATAAGGGCGGCGGCAAGGATGGGCGGCAGCATAAAAACCCCAATGCTCTGCACCGCCATCAGGCAGCGAGCCAGCGACGGATTGTGCGGGAAGAGGCCGTCCTGCACCTGCGATGGCGAAATTCCAAAAACAGGCGCCAGCGCAGCTCCGGCATACCCAACCAGCAGCATCCCAACAGCCCAGGCGCCAATGAGCAGCATAAGCTGCATAAAGGGGTTTGCTATAGTCAACCTTTTCATATGTGTAGGTTACGTGATATTATTGATAATCCCAAAATGTCCGCTTAAACATTTTGGGTGCAAAAGTAGCAAAATTCGGAATATTTCGGGTAATTCTTTTTTTGAGGGCACTATGATTTTTTCAATGTATTGTTGAAATAGAAAAGCCCGCGTAAATGCGGGCTTTCTACTTATCGCTATAATGGCCGTATGTACGCGCCACTACAACCGTGAGCATTGTGCGGTACGTAGCCGACATTATACGGCTTTGTTTTGGTCTGTGGTATTGCTAACATGGCTTTTTTGATTGTGTTTGATTGATTGATTTGCAAAGGCAGGAAAATTTTGGTCAACTGATACCCGTTTCGAGGAAATTTGCGCCTAAAAAATGAGGCTACCCGCCCATAGCAAGCGAAGCAGCCTCGTTTTCTGATGAAGCGAAAAGCGCGCTTATTCGGGGCTAATTGCGCCCACCGGACAAGCATCCGCGCAAGTACCGCAGTCGGAGCAAATGTCGGGGTCTATTTTATAAATATCACCCGGAGAAATTGCCTCAACAGGACACTCGTCAATACATGTACCGCAAGCAGTACAATCTGTGCTAATTTTATGCGCCATTTTTTATAAAATATTTGGTTAACGATGGCGCAAATATATGGATAATACGCTGAAAAAACAAACGGCAACAAAAAATTATCCGGCAAGAGGGTAATTCTGCCATAATAATGCTACCTTTGCACATTCTTGAAAAATTTCTATGGAAGTAAAAATACAGCCAAACGCGCGGTACACAGTGCTGGGCAGCGGCAGCTGGGCAACAGCTATTGCAAAGCTGCTCACCGCCAACCTTGCCAACGTGGGGTGGTACGTGCGGGAGCAAGAGTTTGCGGACGGCATTGCCGGCAGCGGGCGCAATCCGCAGTTCCTGACAGAAGTGGAGTTTGACGTTAGCAGGCTCACGCTCTACGCCGACGTGAACGAAGCAGTGCGCAGCAGCGACGTGCTTATCGTGGTCATCCCGTCGGCCTTTGTTGAGGTATGGATGCACGGGTTGACGGAAAACCTGAAGGATAAGTTTATCGTGTCGGCGGTAAAGGGAATTTTGCCCGAGAGCAACAAAACCGTGCTTGAGTACATGCACGACGCTTTTGGGGCGGAGTTTGCCAACATGGGTATTGTTGCAGGTCCCTGCCACGCCGAGGAAGTTGCGCTAAAGCGCCTTTCGTACCTCACGTTTGCATGCAAAGACTTGGATAACGCCCGCGCCGTTGCGCAGGTGTTTGCGGGGCAATTTCTGCGCCCCGTTTTCAGCGCCGACATTCACGGAACAGAGTACGCCGCCGTGCTGAAAAATATTTATGCGGTTGCCGCCGGCGTATGCCACGGGCTGGGCTTTGGCGACAACTTTCAGGCGGTGCTCGTGAGCAACGCTCACGCGGAGATAAATCGGTTCTTGCAAAAAGTATTTCCGGAGCAGCGCGAACCGGCGCACTCGGTTTACCTTGGCGATTTGCTGGTTACCTGCTACTCGCAGTTCAGCCGCAACCGGACGTTTGGCAACATGATTGGCAAGGGATACCGCGTAAAGGATGCCCAGCTCGAAATGAGCATGGTAGCCGAAGGATACTACGCCACTAAGTGCTTGCACGACCTGAACGCAGCCTACAAGGTAGAGCTGCCCATTGCCGAGGCTATGTACCGCATACTGTACAAGGGCGCAAACGCCCAAAAGGAAATTGCCAAGCTGACGGAGGCGCTGAGCTAACTAAGAACTAAGAACTATGGAACTATAGAACTATAGAATTATGGAACTATAGAATTATAGAATTATAGAATTAATGGTTTGGCTTAGAACACATTAGAGGAACGGCTAAAAATTAGAGTTTATATTCAAATGAAATATGTGGGAAACTTGAATTACTTATTCGTCATTACTAAGGGATAAGAAATAAATAACATATAACGGATATAAAAGTGTCGTCCCCCTCGGCTACGCTCGGGGCAGGCTCTGCGGGACTTAGCGGGAGGTTCCTGCTTGTCCCCGTATGCTGAAGCATACGGTTAATAGAGTGCCACCCCCCTCGGCTACCCTCGGGGCAGGCTCAGCGGGGTGTTCCGGATAACGATTGCCGCCTCCCGGCGGCGCGACGCGGCGCGCCCCGGGCCGAGCACGGGCGGGCCCCCAGATCC
>JAISGH010000191.1 GCA_031263185.1 Prevotellaceae bacterium
AACGCATCTAAGCTTCGCACCGGCATCACCATGCCCGAAACGCCCGGAGTTTACGTCCTCGTTCTGGCGGGAAAGGCCGGTAGAAAGGAAATTAAGATAGCGGTGCAGTAGAGGGGAAACTCTGAATTTTGAATTCTGAATTTTGAATTTTGAATTCTGAATGAGTGCATTTCAAATTGTCGCTTTTGCTCATTCCGTAGAGACCTCACCCCCTGCCCCTCTCCTTTGGAGAGGGGAGAGTGACACGAGGGTAGCTGCGGCGGCGCTGCTCCTGTCCGTATGCTAAAGCATACGGGGGGAGGGGGGTGTCCCTGCGGGTGGAGTGTCAAGAATCCGATTATTGCTTCAAAAATCTTCGTTCAAAATTATCTCGAAGCGCGGCAGCCCGAAGGGCTGTATTTTCATAACCGCATGCAAGCGAAGCGCAGCTTGCGGAAGAGACGATATCCTCTCCCTCGCTGCCTGAAAGTCAGGATAAATGATGTATAAAATCCTGATTTTCAGGAAGATATTTTGATTCCCGCTATCCGCAGGTCGTTGGCCTGCGGTCATGAAAATCCTGCCTTTCAAGCCGTTCTCCGGAATGGGAAATAATCCCATATCATAATTTAGGGGGGGTAAATTTTAAAAATTACCCATAGCTTTTGACAGCCCACCCAACGGGCGTAATCTGCCTTATTTATCCGATATTTGATGACTGACGTGACAATAGTTTCGGCAATAGTGTTTTGAAGGAAAAATCTTTTTTTTACCTTCAGCCGTTGCATGGCAATAAATTTATAACTTTGCACGCTTCTTAAAAAGGGAACATACTATGGCGTTCACTATGCTACGGCAGCTCAAGGGCAAGGATACCAAAACGTGGTACAGGTTTTCCGTCAGCGCATTTTACTTTGTGCAGGGGCTTGTTTTTGCCAGCTGGGCAAGCCGCATCCCCGATGTCAAAAGGGCGCTGCACATGAGCGACGCCGAGCTGGGCAGCGCGCTGCTGGTTATTCCCATAGGCGAGTTTGCAACGATGGCGCTCTCGGGCTATCTGGTGAGCAAGTTCAGCAGCAGGCGTATGCTTGTCATCGCCGCGCTGATATACCCGCTGATACTGGTGGGGATTGGGCTTGCGGGGTCGCATATGCAGCTGTATGCAACGCTTTTTTTGTTCGGCATGTTTGCCAACCTTTCCAACATATCGGTCAACACGCAGGCGGTGGGTATAGAGCGGCTGTACCGGCGCAGCATCATGGGCGTATTTCACGGGCTGTGGTCAATGGCAGGGT
This sequence comes from Prevotellaceae bacterium, assembly GCA_031263185.1. Lineage (GTDB taxonomy): Bacteria > Bacteroidota > Bacteroidia > Bacteroidales > UBA932 > JAITMY01. The sequence continues at coordinate 1,275 of JAISGH010000191.1, forward strand.
TTGTCGGCGCGCTGACGGGTGCGCTGATGGTTGCGCTGAGCATTTCGCCGGTACAGCACTTCGTCATCGTTTACGTGTTGATACTTTGCGTCGTGCTCACCATGCAGCGCTCAATACTTCCGCGCGACGCGCACCAAAAGCGCATTAACGAAAATCAGCAGAAGATATTTACGCGCTCCGACAGCTACGTGCTGCTGATAGGGCTGGTTGCCTTTGCCAACATGGTGTGCGAGGGTACTGTGTTCAATTGGAGCAGCATCTACTTTGAGCAGGTGGTGAGCGCGCCGAAAAACTTTGTCCGCTTGGGCTACGTTGCTGCCATGTGCAGCATGACCATTGGCCGCTTTACGGTTGACCGCTTTATTACGCGCTTTGGGCATATCAGCGTGGTGCGCTTTGGCGGCGCTACTATTGTTGTGGGGTTGCTGCTGGCAGTGGTTTCGCCGCACATTGTGCTTTCTACCGCAGGATTTTTGCTTATTGGCCTTGGCATATCTCCCACCATTCCCATCTGCTACAGCTTGGCGGGACGGTCGAAGAAAATGCTGCCGGGCGTTGCCCTTGCCACCGTTTCGTCGGTTTCTTTTTTTGGGCTGCTGATGGGGCCGCCGGTGGTGGGCTTTGTGGCCAACGCCATTGGCTTGCGCTGGGCGCTATGCATCATTGCGCTGTTTGGGGCAATGGTAGTATCGCTCACCCCCGTGATGAAACGGCGGGGACGCTAAGCGCGTACCTGCTACGCTCCAAAGTTATCAAACATGACCATTTCGTCGGGGACGCCCAGGTCGTAAAGCATTTTGGTGGCGGCTTCGGTCATCATGGGCGGGCCGCACAGGTAGTACTCGATGTCTTCCGGCGCTTTGTGCTGCTTGAGGTAGCGGTCGTAAATTACCTGATGAATAAAGCCGGTTGCCCCTGTCCAGCGGTCTTCGGGGCGAGGCTCCGAGAGGGCAACGGTGAAGGTGAAGTTGGGGTACATTTTTTCTATTTCCCGGAACTGCTCTTCGTAGAACACCTCGCGCAGCGCGCGCGCTCCGTACCAGAATGTAACCTTCCGCCCCGTTTTGATGGTCTTGAACAGGTTGAAGATGTGCGAGCGCATGGGCGCCATGCCTGCGCCGCCGCCGATAAACATCATTTCGCTTTGCGTGTCGCGGAGAAAAAATTCGCCGTACGGCCCCGACAGGGATATTTTGTCGCCCGGCTTGCGCGAAAAGATGTAGGACGAGCATATACCGGGGTTGGCCTTGGCAAAGCCCTGCTCGCGGCTCCACGGCGGCGTGGCAATGCGCACGTTGAGCATAACGATGTTGCCCTCTGCCGGGTGGTTGGCCATGGAGTAGGCGCGAAACGTCGGCTCGGCATTTTTCATCTTCAAATCCCAGAGCTTCATGCTGTCCCAATCCTTGCGGAAAGCAGGATCTACATCAATATCCGTCGAGAAATCGACTTCACATGCAGGGACGTTCATTTGGATGTATCCGCCCGATTTGAAGCCAAGCGTTTTGCCGGCGGGCAGCTTCATCACGAGCTCCTTGATGAAGGTGGCCACGTTGCGGTTGCTCACCACCTCGCACTCCCACCTTTTTATTCCTAAAACTTCTTTGGAAATTTTTATCGCAAGGTCTTCGTTCACCTTTACCTGACAGGCTAACCTCCAGTGGTCTTGCTGCTGCCTGCGCGTAAAAAATCCGACTTCTGTAGGCAAGATGCTTCCGCCGCCGCTGAGTACCCGGCACCTGCACAGGCCGCACGTGCCGCCGCCGCCACATGCAGAGGGCAAGAAAATACCGTTGACCGACAGCGTAGCCAGCAGGCTGAACCCCGACGCTGCCGCCAGCTTGCGCTCGCCGTCGTTGACGTCAACCTGCACTTCGCCTTGCGGGACAAGCTTTTGCCGGGCAAACAGCAGCAGCGATACCAGCAGCAGAATAATTACTAAAAAAACTAATATAGCTATCGTTATTACCATAACTTGTTGTGTAAATCAAAAGTTGAAAAATATCTTTCTCCCAAAAACGGCGGTGCGCTTTTACAGCGCGCTTTTACAGCACACTTTTATAGCGCACTTTTATAGCTTGACACCCATAAAGCACATAAAAGCTATCCCCATCAGCCCTGTAATGATAAAGGCAATGCCCAATCCTTGCAGGGGCGCGGGGACGTTTGAGTAGGACAGCTTTTCGCGGATAGCGGCTATGCCCACAATGGCCAGCAGCCACCCTATCCCCGAGCCTAACCCGAACGCTGCGGCCTCGCCAAGCGTTTGGTATCCGCGCTCCTGCATAAACAGCGACCCGCCGAGTATGGCGCAGTTCACCGCAATGAGCGGCAGGAATATCCCCAGCGACGAGTACAGCACCGGAGCAAATCGCTCTACTGCCATCTCTACAACCTGCACGATGGAGGCAATGACGGCGATGAAAACGATAAAGGCAAGGAAGCTCAGGTCGATACCCCTCAAGCTTTCGCTTACCCACGCCAGCGCACCGTTGCTTAGCACGTACTTGTAGAGCAAATAGTTAACCGGAACGGTGATGGCCAGCATGAAAACTACCGCCACCCCTAATCCTGCCGAAATCTTTACGCTCTTGGAGATGGCCAAGTAGGAGCACATCCCCAGAAAGTACGCAAAAATCATGTTGTCAATAAAAATTGACTTTACAAATATGCCGACAACGTTTCCCATTTTTTTACTGCCTGAAAAAAAATTTTTTACGAGTTTAACTTTTAGCCGTATTTTTGCTGCGGCTGCGCTGTATCCAGATGATGATGCCCAGCAGGATGAGCGCCATAGGGGGCAAAATTATCAGCCCGTTGTTTTCGTACACGCCGCCGTTGGCAATGTAGAAGCTGCTTGGCACAATACGGTAGCCCCACAGCGTACCGGCCCCCAGCAGCTCGCGGAAAAAGCTCACCGCAACGAGTATGAGGCCGTATCCCAAGCCGTTGCCAATGCCGTCGATGAACGATGGCCACGGCCTGTTGCCCAGCGCAAACGCCTCTATGCGCCCCATAACAATGCAGTTGGTAATAATTAGCCCCACAAATACCGACAGCTGCTTGCTCACGTCGTAGGCAAATGCGCGCAGCACTTGGTCTACGAGGATAACCAGCAGCGACACTACCACCAGCTGCACAATGATGCGAATACGGTTGGGGATGGTGTTTCGCAGCAGCGACATAATGGCGTTGGAAACGCCCACCACCGCAGTTACCGAAATGGCCATGACCACCGCCGGCTCCAGCTTTACCGTTACCGCCAGCGCAGAGCAAATGCCCAGCACCAGCACCGTAACGGGGTTGCTGCGCCCCAGCGGGTCGGTGAGCAGCTTCAGGTTTTTTGCCGAAAACAAAGGTTCCTTACTCGTTACGTTTATGGTCTCTTCTTTACTCATATTTTGAATATCCTAAATTATTCATAAAGGTTTTATTTGTTTATTTTTGTGCAATTTCATACTGCTTTGATTTTGTGAGCTTAATACTATTGTAATCTTCTACATCCAAAAATTCATATTGCCAAAGCGAATAGTAATTATCTCGCTTCTCAAAAAACAACGTTTTGACATGCTTGTGTGTATACTGCTGCCATTGCTTAAATGGATAAAACAGTTGACGAATTATAGTATTTGAAGTATGGCTATTTTTTGCTTCAATTAAAACAACCTGATTTCGTCCTTCGTATCCCGCATCAACTTCGGTCTGTACGCTTTCTGCGGTAATAATCTGGTTGCCAACTTTGAATGTAAACTTTGAAGTATATTTCCTACCTCTAATTGTCAAAACTAAGCTATCATCACCCAAAAAGGTACGAATTAAACTTGAAGCATACGCAAAATCAAGATGTTGCATTTCAGAATCACCTACCAAAGAGGTGTCTAATTGAAAATCAAGTTTGGACGTATATATTTTCGCAGCTGTTCTTATCTTTGGAATATCAATATATCCTTCACCTTTCACGATAGCATATTCGCCATTTCTTGTTGGCAACAAAAAAAGACTATTTTCTACAAAAACTTGAGGCCGATCTTCTCGACTATCCTGCTTGCAAAGAATACGGACTTCCTTTTCATTTGTTTTTGTGAAGTGAGCCGTTGCCTGCTTTATTTGCTCTGCGGTAATGATAAATGGATTTTTATCAAAATTATGCTTGTTAATTTTGTATTTATCAAAAATTGCCTGCCATGAATTTGTATTCATTTTATAGTAACTTCGGCTCGTTATTTATTTTATTTAATTTTTTGATAGTTAAATCAATATATTCTTTTTCTATCTCAATTCCAATATATTTTCTATTCCCTGCAATTTTTGCAGCAACGCCCGTAGTTCCGCCGCCATTAAAAGGGTCAAGAATTAAGCTGCTATCATTTGTAGAAGAAACAACAATGCGCGTCAAGAGAGCGAGCGGTTTTTGCGTTGGATGCTTACCGAAAACTTTTTCGTCAGGCGAAGGCGTTGGAATACTCCAAACGCTACGCATTTGCTTGTCTGGAACTTTCATTTTATCCTCGCGAAATATGCCGCTTTTCATTTTTTCGTAGTTGAAAATATGCTTTGCTTTTTTGTCTTTTTTTGCCCAAAGTAAGGTTTCGTGGCTATGTGCAAATGTTGTACAGGCCAGATTTGGCGCAGCGTTGGGTTTAAACCACGAAATATCATTCAGTATATGAAAATTAAGCTTCTGCAAGATATATCCACATTGATAAATGCTGTGGTTTGTTCCGCTTATCCAAATAGTTCCGCTTGGTTTTAAAATCCTGCGACATTCGGAAATCCATTTTTCATGAAATTCCAAATCTTCCTCAAAGCCCTTACTCTCATCCCATTTTCCTTTATTTACGCTGACCATTTTTCCGGCTTGGCAGGTAACGCCACCATTGGACAAATTATAAGGCGGGTCTGCAAAAATCATATCAACGTGATTATTAGGAAATTGCGACATTACATCCAAGCAATCATCATTATACAAAGCTGTTTCTACTGTTTTATAAACAGGCTTTATTTTTTTTTGTGCATTATTTTCAGCAACATAAGCAATCAATGAATCCATTGCTAAATCGCATGGTTGTTCTTCTATTTTACATCCCGCTTCCATTTACAAATTTTCTGGTTGTTGTACGGGTTTATTTTCGCTGTTTACCACCGGCGCGGCGGCGCTCTCCGGCGGCGTAGCGGCGTTGTTGGCCGGCCTATCCGTTGCCGGCAGGCTGGCGGCGGTGGCTGGCGGCGCGGACGCGGCGGCGCTATCGCTGGCAGCGCGGGCGGCTACAGTAGCAAACCAGCGCGCTCTTCGGGCAGCCTCTGCCTGCTGCTCCTTCAGCGCTCTTTCTTCCTCCGCCTCCTTTTCTTTTTCCTTCTGCCGCTGCAGGGCGATCTGAGCTTGCTGCTGCGCCTTAAAAAATTGCAGGTATGCGCTCAGGTTGTCCAGCAGCATTTTTTCTACGCCCTGGCTTGTGATGGTGCCGCCCGAAATAGCGTCCACCTCGTGCCGCCTGCCCTGCGTGTTGCCGCCCTTCACCACCTTTACGGAGATGAACATCGAGGCGGCGTCAAAGATTTGCTTTCCGGCAAACTGCTGATGAAATTCCGGCGTTGAGAGCTCGGCGCCCAGCCCCGGCGTTTCGCCCTGATGGTCGAACACCACGCCGTAGATGGTCGAGAAGTCGTCGTGCAGCGCCACGTATCCCCAGATAGGCCCCCACAGTCCGGCGCCGCGCACCGGAATTACGTACTTGGGCTTGCCGTCGTCGTCGGAGCAGATGAATACGGGGAGCTTGCGGTCGGCAAGGGGCTTGGCCGCCTCTTCCTCAAGGCTCACCTCAAAGGCGTTGCCCTCCTGCTTTGCCCCAAGCGAGCTGATAATGTAGCTGTCGGTAATGTACTTTGCGTATTCGTCCTCAATGTACTGCTTTTTGTTTTTTGCCTTCTTTACGTCCGCAGCCTTGCGCACGGAGAGCAGTATGCTTTGCTTTTTCTCCACCTCAATATTTTTTTGCTGAAAAGGCTTGAGCAGCGTTGCCGCTACCGATAGCACCGCCGCCACCACTACCACCAGCGCAATGGAGTAGATGTATATGTATTTGTTGCTGTCTTTGTTCATTAGATTTCAGATTTCAAAATTTAGATTTCAAAATTCAGAATTTACCTTTTGCCCGCTTTAGCCGCTTCGCGATGTTGACCTGCACCACGCAGTGGTCAATCAGCGGGGCAAAGGCGTTCATAAATAGAATGGCCAGCATCATCCCCTCGGGGTAGGCCGGGTTTAGCGCACGTATCATAATGGCCATTACCCCAATAAGAAATCCGTAAATCCATTTTCCGCTTTTGGTTTGCGAGGCGGTAACGGGGTCGGTGGCCATAAACACCGCGCCAAAGGCAAAGCCACCCATAACGAGATGCTGGTAGGCCGGAATATTCATGTAGGCGTTGGCGCCAATCAGGTTGAAGAGCAATCCGGTGAGGTAACCTCCCGCCGCTACCGCCAGCATGATGCGCAGGCTGCCCACGCCGGTGAGGATAAGCAGCGCCGCCCCCAGCAGGATAGCCGCCGTGGAGGTTTCGCCTATGGAGCCGGGAATAAATCCCCAAAACATTTTTTCAACCTCCATAGCCGAGAACGGCAGGTGTCCGGCAACCGCTTTGGCCAGCGGCGTTGCCCCCGAAAACCCGTCGATGACTCCCGCACCGCCGGATAGCCCGCTAATCCAGATAGCATCGCCGGAGATGTGCGAGGGGTAGGAGAAGAACACAAAGGCGCGCGCCAGGAGCGCCGGGTTGAATATGTTCATCCCCGTGCCGCCAAACACCTCCTTGCCGATGATGACGGCAAAGGCGGTGGCCAGCGCCAGCATCCACAGCGGGACATCGGGGGGCATAACCATGGGGATGAGCATGCCCGACACCAAAAATCCTTCGTTGACCTCGTGCCCCCGCATTTGCGCCGCCGCAAACTCAATGCCCAGCCCAACAATGTAGGATACGGCCAGCATTGGAAGCACCTTTCCGAGGCCGTACAAAAAAATACTCCAAAAATCAACCTCATGATTTATGGACAGGTAATGCTGAAACCCTACATTCCAGATGCCAAACAGCAGCGCCGGCATGAGCGCCGTAATCACCACGGTCATGGTGCGCTTGAGGTCGATGGCGTCGCGCACGTGGCAGCCGCCGGTTGTTACCGTTTTGGGCACAAAGAGCAACGATTCAAACGCCTCGAACGTTGAATGTAGGAAGTGCAGGCGGCCTCCCTTTTCGAAGTCCGGCCGGATGTTGTCAAAAAGATTTCGTATAGCTTTCATGTAAACTCCTAAGCCTAATTTTATTGTTTAACCTACCTCTGCTCTCATCAGGTCAATGCCTTTTCGCAGCAGCTGCTGCACCTTTACTTTTGAGGTGCACACAAACTCGCACAGCGCAAGGTCTTCCTCTACTACCTCGTAAATTCCCAGCTTTTCCATACGCTCCACATCGCCCGCCATGATAGCCTTAATCAGGTACACCGGCAGGATGTCCATAGGCAGCACCCGCTCGTACTGTCCGGTTACGACAAAGGCGCGTTGTCCGCCGTTGAGGTTCGTGTTCAGGGAATACTGCCTGTTGGGTGTGAGCCACGAAAAGTAGCTGCGCGACATGCTCAGCTTTTTGAAGCGGGGCATGAGCCAGCCCAGCGTTTCGTAGCAGTCGCCTTCGGGGATGACGGTTACCTCGTTATCGTAAAAGCCCAGGTATCCGTTGATGTCCACCTTAGCGCCGGTGAGCACGTTTCCGCTAATCACGCGCTTGTGCTCGCCCCCGTCGTTGATAAATTCTGCCAGCCCGCTCAGGGACGCTCCGGCAACCATGCGGTAGTAGCGCGGTTTTTTGACCTCCGGGCCTACCAGCGCCACCACTTTCGAGACATCGTATACGCCGTCGGCAAAGAGCTTTCCCAGCGCCACCACGTGCTGCGGCGCAATTGTCCACACCACGTCGCCCTTGTTGATGGGGTCGATGTGGTGTATCTGCACGCCGACGTTTCCAGCAGGGTGCGGCCCGCTGAAGCGGTGCACCTCCACGCCTTTGGCTCGCTCAAACGTGTTGTTGGCGGGGTAGCCGGCGCACAGCGAAAGGTGCACCTTGCCCGCCGTCAGCCGCTTCAGCGCGTCAACGCCTTTTTGGAACGGCGCACCTTCGCCGTTCACGAGGTAGTCGGTGTCGGCGGCCAGCGGCGCCGTGTCGAAGCCGGAGATAAAAATGGCTTTAGGAGTTACCTGCGGGTTGGCAAAAACTCCGTAGGGGCGCTGCACCAAGAATGGCCATACGCCCGCCGCAAGCATAAATTCCGCCACCTCGCTGCGCGACGCTTTCGCCAAGTCGGGAGGAGTAAAGGGCTTGCTTTCGTTTTTTCCGTCGGGGGTGATTACTGCTTCCAGAATAGCCCGCCGCTCGCCGCGGTTTACCGCTTGCAGCGTACCGCTTACGGGCGAGGCAAAAAGTATTTCGGGGTTGTATTTATCGCAAAAAATCGGTGTCCCCGCTTTTACGGCGCTACCTGCTTCGAGAAGCATTTTTGGCGTTAAACCATGAAAATCAGTTGGTTTAATGGCGTAAGAAAGCGGGGGTGGACATTTAGGGAGTACCCTTTCGGGCAAGCCCCGCAGCTTTATATCCAGCCCTTTTTTTAACTTAATAGTTTGCTGCATAAGCACATAGAATTGTTCTTGGGTAAAACATAGGAACAAAGGTAGTGAAAATAATTGGTAATTGGCTAATTCTTTTTTTGAGGTGCTATTGATTTTTTGGTGATGCCCATATTCGGGTGGTGCTCATGCTCTATATGGTATAACTTTTATGCTGTGCACGGGCTATTTTTATGTCTCTCCCGTTAAAGGATTCATAGCTAAGAGATGAATGCCCTACGGGCAAAATATATCTTCATATCAATAGAATATGGGCATCACCGAATTTTTCAAGTGTAAGGCTTTAGGTCGTAGTTCTGTTATATTTTAAAAAATGTCGCGCCGCTACGCAGCGCATGGAGGGGAAAATAGCGCCGCTTGTCCGTGCGCGGCAGCGCACAGCTATAAATGGGGGTTGGCAAGCGCTACTCGATTGCCAACCCCATTTACCATACATCTCTTCCTTCCTTTTTTCCTTCCTTCTTATTTTCCTTTTTTCCTTCCTTCTTTTTTTCCTTTTTTCCTTCCTTCTTTTTTTCCTTTTTTCCTTCCTTCTTT
>JAISGH010000209.1 GCA_031263185.1 Prevotellaceae bacterium
TTAATTGTCAATCAACTAAATTCAAGGCAGCCTATCCATTATGGCGGCTATTTCCGCATCTGTGGCTTCCTTTCCGCTTTGCGGAGTGTTGGAAGCAAAGGGGCGGCCCTGCGCGCCTAATCCTAAATCGGCTGCGTTTTGGTTGGCTGTTTTTACGTCGGCTTCCGTGTCGGCCAAATACTCGTTAAAGGCTTCGTCCGTGTCAAACGTCATTCTTGCAAAGTCTTTTAATGCCTTTGCCTTGAAATTTGCATCGCTGCAATCTTTGAGCTTTTCGCTCAATGATTGAAGCCTTGTTTTTGCAGCTTCGCCCGCCTTGAACGTATTGAGCTGCTCAAGTATTGGCTTGTTTGCCGCTGCAATGGAATCCGTGATAAACTTCTGAAAGGCTGCCGCGTCAAAATTTCCGGCGGTTACCGATACCGGCGGTGTGGGGGGTGCCGGTTCGGGTTCTGTTTTCTTTTCCGTGAAGTCGTACTTTTTTTTAAGGCCGTCTTCGTAGGTTTTGTTTGCCTTGCTTATTTCCGCGTCTGCCTCTTTGCGCCAATCGGCAATAAAGGAGTTGACTTGCTCGGCGGTAAGCTTACCTACGAGCGTTTTTGCTTCATCTTCGGTATTAACCTGAAACGCGATAACGTTTGCAATGTGGCTAAGCCCGTCTTTTCTCACGCCTGCAAATTGCGCTTGCAGTAATGCTAAGATTTTTTCCTTCATTTTCTTTGATTTAATTGTGAATTTTATAGGGCACAAAAATATGCATTATTATAATACGAAACTATGAAAAAAATGAAAGTTATTGGCTTTTTATCAACGCAAATCAAAAAAAATGTTATTCAAATAATAGCGCATGGTTATTGCAATTTGAGTAGTTTACGCTATTGCGGGTTCTGAATTTTGTAGCCAACTTTGCCGGCGTATCGCCATGAAATAAGCAGCTTGCTTGAGGTATCGAAAAGCGAAAGCCCATTTATTTGAGGCTTTCGCTATTTTTTTTTCTGCTGTTTTTTGGTGGTTTCGGAAAATGGTTGTACTTTTGTGTGTCGGCTCGGCGACTTTAAATAACCGTTAGCCTCGCATTTGGCTATGAAACGCCAACTTCCGAAAGGGGGCAGACAATGGGCGAGGGGGTGTGATTTCCTGCAAAAAACAATCAATAAAAAGAGATTGATAAACCCAATCTCTTTTTTATTTTAAAGTCTTCGACAAATACTCTTTATCAAATGCTTTTTCTTTGTCAATAACATACCATTGACTTTTATAGTTCAGCAATACTTCTCGTGTATTCTTAGCCCACCCCGCGCGTATAGCGCCAATTAAATCTTGCTTACTGATTTTGCCTCTTATATCAACAGCAACTACAGGGGCTTGGCCGGAGCCGCTTGCGATATGGCTGCTTATTGCTTCCGGGGACGCGCCGTTTACGGTTTTCAAGTCTACTTTACGCTGTATGTACGTCTTTTTATCGTAAATGTAAACATCGTTTCTTCGTGCGCTGGTGTCGCTTTCTTTTATCTTTATATCCTTTATATGCTTTCCGCTTGGAAAAACAACATAGTAACCGGCCTTTGCAAGTTTTTCTGCAGTCTGCTTTTCTGCCCTGCTGTAAGTGGAGCCTTCCATGTAAAACACATCGTTTTCGCGCTTGTAGCGTTCGTTTTTCATAGCCATGTCAAAGGCTATTTTTCGGAGCTGCGGAGCCGCTTTTACCCGCATAAAGTCAACGAGGGAAAGGAACGAGTTAACCATCATTGGGTCGGATAGCAGCCCTTTGGCGGCTAATGCCGTAAATCCTCCCTTTCCGATAATGCCGGATTTTTGAAGCAACGCTAAGTTGTCGTTCAACCAGTAGGGCAAAGTATTGTTGGCTTGCGCCCGTACAATCCGGTCGCCGTTTATCCGTAACCAATCGCTAAAAGCCCTTGGCATCTCGGTTATCTGTTTCGGCGTGTAAGTTTTTCCTTTTATTCTTGCCTGTATAATATTTTCTATTTCGTTCGTGTCTTCGGTAAGAATTGGGTACATATCGCACCGGCATTGCGGATGCCAACCCGTCCAAAGGAATGATTTAGGGTAATTTCCTGCCAATTCGTCGCAAATGTCGTAAAATGGTTCTGGCTTTCCGGTTTTTGGATTGATGCAAGTGTGGTTATTTGATAATGCTATACGAATACCGATAACTTGCGGGTTGGTTTGAATTTGCTCCCACTGTGCGCGGCGGTATGCGGCGGGGATTTCGGTACGCGCTAAGCGCATGGCGTTTTTAGATGCTGAACGGTAAACGCCCTGACCGGGCTTGTACTTCTTGGCGGCCTCGCTTAGCTCCATTTCTCCTGTTTCCTTATTCTTTACCCTTCGAAATAGCTTATCGGGTTCGTTGAGGTATTTTTTCAGCTCCTTGGCGAGCTGCTTCGGCGTTTTGCCTTCCTTCATCCCGTTTTGTACAATGGTTTCAAGCTCCTGCTTCATTCCGTTGCCTAAATTCCATACGCGGTTGGAAAGCGTTAGCCCGTTACGCTTCATATCTGCAAAGCGTTCGGCTGAGGCCCGGCTACTTTGGTCGCGCTGCTGCTGGGTTGCTTCGGTTCGTATCTGGTCAAACGCTTTCCGCTGGCGGGCATCCCCTGAAAATGCAAGCTTCATTTTATCCGTAAGGCTTTCTTCTCCTAACTTCCATGAGCGCTCAATTCCGTTCAGGAAAAGCGCATTTGCATTTTTATTGAAATCAGCAATCAGCTTATCCATTTTCCTGCTGGCCGCGGCGTTCCGTGAAAACCAAAACGGAGCATTGCCGGACAATGAATTTTGTAAAAAATTCAGCGCAGCAAGATAGCTATTGTAAATCAACG
>JAISGH010000018.1 GCA_031263185.1 Prevotellaceae bacterium
TACTTACAGGACATTCAAATTATTACGAATTAAAATCGTACTGCAAAGATGTAGCGCTAAAAGCAGAAGAATTAAAAATTAGCTTGCCGCGATACGAGGAAAGCAAAAGCTTATTTATGGATTAAGTAATGACGAATAAACAAGATATAACAGTTTTGAAAGGTGCGCCGTCCCGTAGGGACGGAATGTTGGTAGAAAATCGGTTATCCCCACCATGCCCCGTCACCATTGGTTACTTTGTGTTTTTGCATATTTCACTGTTTCTTAGCCAACTACATAAAGAAACTATTTGCTAATTATATATAATTCAATCAAATGAAATAAGTGGGAAACTTGAATTATTGATACGACAAGTGGTGTAGTTTACGGGCAATGCTCTTTATATCACCACCAAATCCTACCCCAGCTTCAGCTCCTTGATAAGCTGCGGAATGCCATTTTCGAAATCTACGCCAAAGCGGATGTCTGTTTTGGCCGCGAGCGTTCTCCGGATGCTCGCGGTGGTGTAGCCTACGGCAATTTTCGTCGCCTGCTGCAGGTCAAAGTTGTTGAGCAGCGCAGCCAGCAGGGCGCTCCCGAACACGTCGCCCGTGCCGTGATAGTAGCCGTCAATTCTGTCGGCAAGGAGGTAGGATATGCTGCCTGTTTCCCTGTCGTAGGCCGCCGCGCCGAGCTCTTTTTCGTCAAAAAACGTACCGGTGAGTACCACCTGCCGGGGGCCTATGTCGCCCAGCTTTTTGAGCAGGAGGTCAATGTACCCCTTTGCGTAGGGGCCCGGCCGGTAAGGCTCGCCCACCAGCAGCGAGGCCTCCGTTATGTTGGGAATAACGATGTCGGCCTTAGCGCACAACTTTTTCATGCCGACGGCAAACTCCGGCGAGAAAATTTTGTAGAGCTCCCCGTTGTCGGCCATCACGGGGTCAACCAGAATGATGTTGCCCGCCTCCTTAAAATCATCAAAAATCTCTCCCGTAATATCCAGCTGCTCAAACGAGCCCAAAAAGCCCGAGTACAGCGCGTCAAACTTCAGGTTCAGCGATTTCCAGTGCTGCGCAAAGGGGCGCAAATCTCCCGTCAGGTCTCTGTAGGTATATCCCGTAAATCCCCCCGTGTGGGTGGACAAAACCGCCGTGGGCATTACAGCCGTTTCGATACCCGCCGCCGACAAAATCGGTAGCGCAACGGTCAGGGAGCACTTCCCAAAGCCCGAAATATCGTGTATTGCGGCAACTCTTTTCTGGCGTGGCATAGCTTATGTCGTCAAATATGTTATTAAACTATTAAGGTAGCCGGCAGCCTTCAAGGCCAATAGCTACACAGCCTCTTCGGGCTGCCGCGCTACCTCGTTTCTATCAATTAGCGGGCGATGCTCCGGTTTTTACAGCGGATACTCGTCAAAAGCGTAAAGTACCGTCGAGAGGTAGCGCTCTCCGGTGTCGGGCAGGATGACAACGATGTTTTTCCCCTCGTTCTCGGGCAGCTTTGCCAGCTGCGCTGCCGCGTAGGTAGCCGCGCCCGAAGAAATTCCTACCAGCAGCCCTTCGGTCTTTGCCAGCTCGCGGCTCGTGCGAATGGCATCGTCGTTGGAGACAGTAATAATTTGGTCAACCACCGAGCGGTCAAAGTTTTTGGGGACAAAGCCTGCGCCAATGCCCTGTATTTTGTGTGGCCCGGGGTTGCCGCCCGACAGCACGGGCGAATCCGCAGGTTCAACGGCTACTATCTGCACCTTGGGGTTGAGCGCCTTCAGGTGCTTGCCCACGCCGCTCACCGTACCGCCCGTACCCACGCCGGACACAAGTATGTCAACCTTGCCGTCGGTATCGCGTACTATTTCCGCCGCCGTGGTTTGCTCATGGATGGCGGGGTTTGCCGCGTTGTCAAACTGCTGGAGGATGACGGCGTTTGGGGTTTCGCTACGCAGCGCTTCGGCTTTGGCAATGGCGCCTTTCATGCCTTCTGCCCCAGGCGTGAGCACAAGGTTGGCGCCCAGCGCTTTCAGCAGGTTGCGGCGCTCAACGCTCATCGTCTCCGGCATGGTAAGGATGAGCCTGTACCCTTTGGAGGCGGCAACAAACGCAAGCCCAATGCCTGTATTGCCGCTCGTAGGCTCAATGATGGTGGAGTCGCGCTTCAAAACGCCCTTTGCCTCGGCATCTTCTACCATTGCCAGCGCTATGCGGTCTTTTACGCTGCCAAGCGGGTTGAAGTACTCTATTTTTCCAATCAGGTTTGCAGCCACCGCGTGCTTTTGTCCGAAGGCGTTCAACGCCAGCAAGGGGGTATTCCCCACAAGGTCTGTCAGCTTCTTTGCTATTTTTGCCATAATAATTTAGTTATTTTTTTTAGTGAAACATAGAATGAATTTGCGTTGGTAAAGTAAGTACAAATAAAAATGCCATGAAATACCATAAATATGGTATTTTTTGGATGGCGTCCTATTGCAAATGTAAAGTTTGCCAGCGCCGCTTTTCAGAAACCCGCCATGCTATATTTTTTAGAAGCCGCTATAGCGACAGCGCTATCCAAAGCATCCTGCGCAGCGTAGTAGAAAATCCCGACAAAACACTAACGCCTCGAACACCAGCGCTCTGTGCAGGGATAACAGATAAAGTATGGGATATTAAATATGCCTTTGCAATACCCTACATTGATGACAATTGAAATAGGACACCTCCCATTTCTCCAGCTTTACATTTTTCTTCATTTTTTATCTAATTGATAATGAACACTACGACCACTACCCTGTGCAGCGAAAACGCCGATTTCTACCATATGTTGCAAGTCGCGGGTAGCAGTCGCTTTTGAAGCGCGGGTTATTGACATATATTTTTTAGCCGTCATTCCGCCTTCAAAACCATCAACACCCGCGTCAAATATTTTGTTTACCGCTTTCAGTTCACGCTCGTTTAATTCGGTTTTATACCTGTCAAAAAATGTCGTTTTGCATAAAGAAAACTTGACAATTTGTAAGGCTTCCGCCTGCGCCTGTAAAATCACATCTGCAAAATAAGCTATCCAGTCGCTGACTTCTAAAGAACCTTGAGCATTTTTCAGAGCATCATAATATTGTTTTCTGTTTTTTTCTATAATGGTGGAAATGCTGAATAATATCGGTGCGCCGAACGATTGCGACAAACATTTTTCGGCAATAGCCCGTCCAATTCTGCCGTTGCCGTCCTCAAAGGGGTGGATGCTCTCAAAATACAGGTGCGCGATTGCAGTTTTTATCAGCATATCGGCAACATTTTTCACTTCAAAAGCATTGTACCATTGCACAAAATTTTTCATTTCCTGCGGCACGCGCACGCTTGGCGGCGCTTCGTAATGTACGGTTTCTCTCCCCGCTGCCCCCGAAACGACCTGCATTGGCGCATCACCTATGCGATATTTCCCCGCACGCACCGCTTTTGAACCGTCAAAAAGTAATTTATGCCAATTTTTAAGAGCCGCTTCCGTAAGGCGTTTCTCGCAGGAATTTCGTACTTCAACTAGCAAATCGGCAATACTTTTTGCGCGGCGATCTTTTATGTTTTCAGGGATTTTGTTTATTCCCAATTTATTTCTGATTGACGACATCAAGTCCCGACGACTGATATATTCGCCTTCAATCTCGGAAGTTTTTTCGGCTTCCGAAATTAAAAAACAGAGCATTTCTTCCTGCTGTTCTGCAATGTTTTTTTGCTGTAACAGAGCTTTGGTTTCATCGGACAATTCCACAAGGCAAGAAGCTATATCGCTTACATTCAAATTTTTGTAAGTGAAATTTGCCCAATCTTTATTTTGCCAATTATATATCATACATATAGGATTGTGAGCCGATTAGTTGAAATATTCGGCTCACAAAAATATAACTTTTGAGCCAATTAAATAAATTGTTCGGCTCAAAAATTATTTGGTTTTGTTAATACTGATAATTAACGGCAGCGGTCGTAATGTTCATTATCAATTAGTTAAGCGATAAAATCTGTTATTTGCTGTTGCTTGCATAGCTGTAACTACTTTTGTATGTTCTTGATTTTTATTATTTCTGCCACTTTTATAGTTGATTTTTGGGGCTACTTTCCGATGCAAAAGTTTTTGAAGATGTTGTTGAGAATGTCCGTATCTGCAATGGCTCCGGTGATGCTGCCGAGGCGCTGCGCGGCTTCGCGAATTTCGAATGCGATGAGCTCTTCGCCCAGCCTGCCGTTAAGCCCCTCGAGCGCGCGGGTCAGCGCCTGCCGCGCAGAGGTGAGCGCCTCGTAGTGGCGGAGGTTGCTCACAATGCCGATGTCGAGGTTGTCGGGGAGGGCTGCCAGCTGCACGAGCTGCTCCTCCAGCGCAGCCATACCCGCTCGGGTTTTGGCCGAAATTGTAAGCGTTCTGCACAGCGGCTGCAGGGCACTTTCTTTTGCTGACAGCTCGGCGCTATCTACCTTATCGGCTTTGTTGAGCAGCGCGATGGTCGTTTTTTTGCCGTCCACCTTTTGCAGAAGCGCGAGCAGGTTGCTCCGCAGCTCGGCGGCGCTGAGGGTTGCGTCCAGCGTAGCCAGCACGATTTGCGCCTGCTCCAGCTTTTGGTAGGTGCGGTCAATGCCCAGCTGCTCCACGTAGCCTGCGCCGGAGCGGATACCGGCGGTATCGATAAAGCGAAACAGCACGCCGCCCAGCGTTACGCAATCTTCGATGGCGTCGCGCGTGGTGCCGGCCTCGCTCGACGTCAGCGCCCTTTCTTCGTTGAGCAGCGCGTTGAGCAGGGTGCTCTTGCCGGCGTTGGGGCTGCCTGCAATGACCACCGGAATACCTTTTTTTATGGCGTTGCCCACGGCGAACGAGTCGGTCAGCTGGGCGGTGACGCGCAGCATATCTTTCAGGAGGTCGGTAAGCTTGTCGCGGTCGGCAAAATCTACGTCTTCGTCGGCAAAATCGAGTTCCAGCTCCAGCATGGAGGCAAAGTGCAGCAGCTTTTCGCGCAGCGCCTTAATTTCGGCGGAGTAGCCGCCGCGCATTTGCTGCATGGCCACGCGGTGCATGGCGCGTGTGCCGGAGGCAATGAGGTCGCCCACCGCTTCGGCCTGCGCAAGGTCTATTTTGCCGTTCAGGAAGGCGCGCATGGTAAACTCGCCGGGCTGGGCAGGCTGCGCCCCCGCGTCAATGAGCGCCTGCATGATTTTTTGCTGAATGTAGGTGGAGCCGTGGCACGAAATTTCTACCGTATCCTCGCCCGTGTACGAGGCCGGTGCACGAAAAACGGACGCCAGCGCCTCGTCAATCGCTTCGCCGTTGTGGGCAATGCTGCCAAAGTGTACCGTGCCTGCTTTTTGCTCGGCCAGCCGCTTGCCGGAGGGGGAGGTAAAAATCCGGTCGGCAATGGTTAGCGCCTGCGCTCCGCTCAGGCGAATGGCTGCAACGCCGCCCGTTCCCGGCGGAGTAGAGATGGCTGCTATGGTGGACGTCAAATCTATCACGGCGTTGAATGTTTAGCGTTGGAGTTCAGGATTTCAGTAGTATAGCCCATCGAAAAAACAAGTGTAGGACTCGTGTATGGTTTTTCGGATGGTGTTGATAGCAGCGAAGCAGCCGAATCCGTTTTCGATGTTAGACGGAATAGACACCGGCTCGGTAAAGAAATCTACTCCGTTGCGCTGGAGCGCCAAGCTGCGGTGATGCTCATAGGTAATAGCAGAGAGGTGCGAGATGCAAATGTCCATGCTTGTACGCTGCTCGTACTGCTGCGAAGCGGTATCGCACGGAAGTGGGGCGGAAGCTTTGACGAGCCACTCCTGCAGCAGCAAATCTATTGTGCCGGTGGCGTTGGCAAAGGACATGTCGGACACCAACATGCGCTCAAAGAGGTAAACATCTTCAAAGTTCTCTATGGACAGCGGATTGGCTTCCATATCGGGATTGTCCTGAATTAGCGCCCTGTTGGCTGTCGCTATGTGGGGCGTTTCCGTATAAACATAGTTGTCGTTGGGGATTACTGTGGTGGATTCGAGCCGGAACATGTAGTAATCTCTGTCGCGGGAGTTGTCCTTAAGCCGGATGTTTAGCGGGTAGAAATCCATGTCGCCTCCGTAGCTGCCTCCTCCCGAAAGCCCTATAAAGTATGGGTAGCGCTTGTGAATTTTTTTTCCTGTATCCAGCGCAATATCTTCAACGGCGGGGTCATCGGGCATTACGACGGTTGAAGTTGCGGTAGGGTAGCCCTCTACCTCAAGCGTCAGCCGGTAGGCGCTGCCTGCTTTGAGCACCAAGCCTTTTTTTTCGACAGAAAAGCCGCTTTCGTAGGAGCGCAGCGACATATCGAAGCCCTGCCCGTTGCCGCCGTCAACAATACGATAGATGGGGGTAGGGTTGTCGTCCTCATAGAGCGATACAGTACCTTTGCGTATAATCGTGCTATTTTCGCTTCTCCATTTTTTATACGACCCCAGCGAGCGCGCTTCCGTGAAGGTGAGGTTGAACGTGCCGCTATCGGTATCTATGGTTGCGCTCACGGCAAGCTTGGGCGGAAAGTTGGACGGCGCAATATCAATCTCCTGTATCATGTTTTCGCAGCCGGCAAGCGCAACGCCGCACAGCAGCATTGCTCGCAGCGTATATTTGATAATCCAAAGGTTGTGCATGGCTCAAAATTTAAATTGGTAGCTTATCGAAGGAATAATGGGGAACAAGCTCACCTGCCTGTAGTAGTAGCGCGTTTGCTCGCCTGTGTCCGGCGCAAAAAAATCTGCTACGTCAGACTTGTAGTCTTTTGTAGCGCTGATGTAGTAGGGGTTTCTGCGGTTGTAGGCGTTGAACACGCCGAATATCCACCGGCGCTCGTACAGCCTTTTTTTCTTAATGAGGCTAACGCTCAAGTCGAGCCGATGGTACGGCGCCATCCGGTAGCCGTTGCGCTCGCTGTACGCCGTTACGTCCTCCTGCACGTCGGGGTATATCGGGTCGGTAGCGTCGAATACGCCCACCGGTATGGTAACGCAGCTGCCCGACCCAAATACCCACGTTCCGGAAATTTCTACCCTTTTTCCGAATTTTTGCATCAGCACTACGCTAATATCGTGCCGGCGGTCGTACTTGTAGCTGAAGCGTTTGCCGTGGTTTAGCGCCTCGAACTGCCTGTCGGACCACGAGAGAGTATAGCCAATCCATCCCGTAAACGACCCCGTTTTTTTCTGGGCAAAAAATTCCATGCCGTAGCTGCGCCCCTCGCCCTGCAGCACCTTATCCTCCCACTGGCTGTGCACGTCGAACACCGATGCGCCTTCCTTGTACTCGATTACGTTGCTCATCGTTTTGTAGTATCCTTCAAGGCTCAGCTCATATTCGCTTCGGAAGTTGCAGGCAAGCCCCGCAGCTACTTGGTCGGAGTACTGCGGGCTAAGCATGTCGGTGGTAGGTACCCAAAGGTCGGTAGGCATTCCGAGGTTGGAGTTGGTCAGCAGGTGCACGTACTGCGCCATGCGCGAGTAGGCGGCTTTGGCAGAGAGGTCGTCCGTGAGGAGGTAGCGCGCCGACAGGCGGGGTTGCAGCGCGTGGTACGACTCTCCGCGCACGCCGAACATCGACCAGCGCAGCCCGGCGTTGGCCTTCAGGCGATCGGTCAGGCGGATGTCGTCCTCGGCGTACAGGCTGTACTCTTGGGTGCGCGTCTTTTTTCCGCCAAAATCAACGGGTATTGTTTCGTCCGTAACCCCAATGGAGCCGGGGTTAAAGGTGTGGAAGGTAAAATTTCCGCCAAAGCGAATGTAGTGGTTGGGCGATGGCAGGTAGTCGAACGCCATTTGCCCGCTCCAGTCCTCGATGCCCGACAGGTAGTCCATTCCAAAGTACTCCTCTGCGTTTTCCATCGGCGATTTTTCCCACTGCTTCATGTAAATATTCATCCGGTAGCGGCTGTACGTCAGGGTAGTGTTTCCAAACAGCTGGTTGGTGAAAACGTGGTTCCATCGGAACGCGCCGGTAATGTTGCCCCACGCCAGCCCCACATCGCTTTTTGTCTTGGTGGTGGAGGCGCTGTACTCGTCGTCCTTATCTTCCGATTTCACGTAGAACTTGTCGTCGCCCATGTAGGCGCTCAGGTAGATGCAGTCGTTGGCCGAAATGCGGTGGTTGATTTTGGCGTTAACGTCGTAAAAGTAGTAGCCCGGTATTACGTTTTGGCTTTCCCCTGCGTTGGCCGCCGCGATAAAGGGACGCGCAAGCAAGTCAATGTAGGTGCGCCGCGCCGAAACGATAAACGATGTCCGGTCTTTGAAGATAGGCCCCTCAAGGGTAAGCCGCGACGCCACTATGCCTATGGAGCCTTCGCCGTGAAATTGCTGCATGTTGCCCTCCTTCATGCTAATGTCAATTACCGACGAAATGCGCCCGCCGTGCCTTGCCGGAAATCCGCCCTTGAGCAGCTCAATGTTGTTGATGGCATCAGCGTTAAACACCGAAAAGAAGCCAAACAGGTGCGAGGCGTTGTAAACGGGTACGCCGTCGAGCAGTATCAGGTTTTGGTCGGGGCCTCCGCCCCGCACGTACAGCCCGCTGCTGCCTTCGCCGCCCGACTGTATGCCGGGCATCAGCTGTAGCGCTTTCAGAACGTCCACCTCGCCCAGCAGGGCCGGTATAGCTTTGACCTGCGCAATCGGTATGTGCAGGGCGCTCATCTGCGTGCGGTCTTGTATCTGGTCGGACTTGCGGGTAGTTACTACCACCTCCTCCAGCAGCGCCGAGCTGACCATATCAACGTCAATTACCACATCCCTGTCGAGCATGAATGACCGAGTTTGCGTGGCGTAGCCAACATACGAGTACACCAGCTCCACCTGCCCTGCGGGTAGGGTGAGGCTGTAAAAGCCGTACTGGTTGGACGAAGTGCCCAGCTTGTCGGAGCGGTTGTAGAGCGTAGCGCCTATCAGGTTTTCCGAGCTGAAGCTGTCCCTCATGTATCCGCTTATGGTGTACTTTTGGGCAGGCAGCTGCCGCTCTGCGCTTTGGGCGCAGAGTGCGAAAGGAACGCCGCAAAAAAGCAGCAAGAAAGCGTAAAATCTACACATAATCATTCGCAACAGATGTGCGCGCTATATCGGTTTAAGTAATGACGAACAAACAAGATATAACAGTTAAAAATGTCATCCCGTAGAGACCTCACCCCCGGCCCCGCAACCAAAGAGAGGGGTGTGGGCCCCCCGATTAGGGGTCACCCAACCCACAACATTTGGGAGGGGGGGGGGGGGAGGGTTCGT
>JAISGH010000019.1 GCA_031263185.1 Prevotellaceae bacterium
CTCAAAAATTGCATTGATTTAAGCAAGCTTGAAAACATAGTAGAAATTGGGTGCGGCGCAGGCGGAATTCTTGTGCCATTCAAAGAAATCGGCAAAACTGTATCGGGATGCGATTTTGATAAAGATTATTTGGAATACGGAAAGCAAAAAGGATTAAATCTGATTTACGGCAGCAGCGACCAAATACAAAATAATTCTGCCGACCTGGTTATTCTTTCGCACGTGATGGAGCATCTTCTGCATCCAATAGACGAAATGAAAGCAATTATTGGAAAGATAAAACCTGAAAAATATATTTTGGTGGAAGTACCTGGAATATTTCGGATTGCCAATGCTTATTTCAATCCGATTCTTTATTTTCTAAATGCACACTACTACTACTACTACTACTACTACTTACGAGTATTTTTTACTCAACTCGGATTGAAAGTTTTGTATGGCGATGAGCAATGTACTGTTATTTGTCAAAAACCAAAAGATTGGAATTCCGAAAAAACACCTTCCATTATATATGACGATTCGTTACAAGCATATCCTCAAAAAGTAGCCAATTACTTGATTCGTTGTAAAAGAATAGATAGGATTTTGTTTAATGCGTCAAAGCTTCACTTGCATGAAATTGCTTGCAAATTTGGTTGGAAAAAAATTCGGCCTTATTTTTTGAAAAAATATAGATATGAGAAGTAAAAAAATCACATTGGTGGTGTTTTCCAAACACGGGCGATGATATAAATTGTTTGGATTTGTTATAGGCAAGGGGTTTTGCTGCATGTCCTGCTGATGAAGCACCTCAAATTAAAGATGGAGAAAGAGCTGTGAGAGAATTTGTGAACGATATATTAAGACGATGAATACAGAAATAAAACATATCTCAATAATGAATGAAGTGGCGGATTTTGCCGATTTGGCAAGCATAAATTTTGTCGCTATAATCATGACATCATGGCATTTAGATAATTTAATCGCTTACTTGCGTATAAATCAACTTTTCGAAGGTATATTAATTGTTTCCAAATTACCATCAGTAGATTATAGATTATATGAAAATCAAGTAAATATATATAAAAAACACTTTAAGCATATCTTTTTCTGCGAAAATCACACAGCATCATATAATTACAGAAATTTATGCAAAAGTCTTTTTCGCAAAAGCAATAAATCGTTCCGCATTATTCGACCACATCCCACTCCCAGCTTGAGAGTTATATCATTATTTATATCCCCAAAAAGAAAATTGACTTATGTGGAAACTGACGAAGGACGCTTTTCTTGGATGGCTTCCAGTCAAGCATTGAATTTAGCATGGGGGAAAAAAAGTTGGCTTCATAAGCGTATTCGATTACTGCAAATTGCTATCATTCAACTTTTCAGTTCTATACTTATTGATGAAAAGGAAAAAGAGACTTTTCTTTTGAAAACGAAGGACAAATTATTGCCCAACCAACCGATTTGCTGTGCCTTGAAAGAAATTTACAGTGAAAGAGTTGAGCCTGTAGAAAATGCAAAAACAGTACTTATCTTTAAAGACAACTTGATTGTCTCGGAAGAAAATACAAAACAAATTTTTGATGTTCTGCTCAAATCACTGATAAATAATAATTTAAAAATAATTATCAAGAAACATCCGGGAGACATCAATTCTGATTTTGATGACTACATTAAAGCCAATTACCAACATGTTGAAATCATAAGAAACATACAGAGTGGCGAAGAAATGGTTGCCATGTACAAACCTGAGATGATTGTCGGCGGTTCTTCTACCGTAATTTTTTCAAGTGCACTGATTTTTCATGTCAAAACGCTGTCTTATATGCTTTTATACAAAGGTTTAGAGAAAATAGATTGTGAGGATAAAGAAATAGAACGATTTTATGAAAACTTCAAAGAAATTATTCATTTTCCGGCGAGTTTAAATGATTTAGAATATGCAATTAACCATTTATATAAACTATAAGAAATAAAAATGGATGTTATTATTGGCGCTGGGGTTTCCGGCTTATCATACGCAAGCTTCGCTGACAGTGATTATTTAATTCTGGAGGCCGAAAATGAAATTGGCGGATATTGCAGAACTGTTAAGCAAGACGGTTTTGTGTGGGATTACTCCGGCCATTTTTTCCATTTTCAGGATAAAAACCTGCAACAGTACGCCTGCGAAAATATCCCGCCTGATACGCTGCTGGCATGTACGAAACAATCTCAGATTAAGTACAAAGACCGCTACATTGACTTCCCGTTTCAAAAAAATATTCATCAACTCCAAAAGCAGGAATTTATTGATTGCCTGTATGATTTATTCGCTGCTGCGAAGCCTGATTACAGCACTTTTAAGCAAATGCTATACGCCAAGTTTGGAAAATCTATAGCAAACAAGTTTCTTATTCCTTACAATGAAAAGTTGTATGCCTGTGATTTAGATGTTTTGGACGTGGATGCAATGGGGCGATTTTTCCCTTACGCCAGCAAAGAAGACATTATTCTAAACTTCAAACAGACAGGTAGTCAATCCTATAATTCACAATCCTATAATTCACATTTTGTCTATCCACAGGGTGGCGCGATAGAATATATAAATTCTATTTTCAAGAGAATAGACAGTAAAAAACTATCTTTAAACGAAAAAGCTATAAAAATATCGCTTGAACAAAAAACTATAACTACAAGCAAGCGAGAATTACGTTATGATAATATCATTTCAACCGTTCCATTTCCTCAGCTGCTGCAAATGTGCGGCGTAAAGTACAACCCGTCAGTCTATTCATGGAATAAAGTTTTGGTATTTAATTGGGGTTTTGATGGTAAGAGTGACGACATCGCGAATAATTGGGTTTATTTTCCCGAACAACAGTACTCTTTTTATCGAATAGGTTACTACAATAATATATTCAAAACCTCCCGAATGTCGCTGTATGTAGAATTGGGGTTTAATAAGGATATTCAGCATATCAACGTTGATGCTTACTTCCAAGCAGCGCTAAATGATTTAAAAAAATGTGGCATTATCGCTACTCAAAATTTGATTTCCTCCCATTTTGTTATCATGAACCCTGCTTACGTCCACATTTCAAAGGCATCGGTTGAGGATGTTGCTCATAAAAAAGAATTATTATCACAGTACGGCATTTATTCCATTGGCAGGTATGGCAGCTGGACTTACTGTTCTATTGAAGACAATATAAAAGAGGCTAAAGAATTGAAGCATAAATTGGAACACAAATTAAAACAACAATAATGAGTAAGAAACTTCTCAGCTTGGCATTAGCCACGTATAATATGGAAAAATATCTGTCGCGGTGCTTGGATTCCGTGCTTGTAGCCGAACTATTAGACAAAATTGAAGTTATTGTCGTGAATGACGGCAGCACCGACAGCACCCTGTCTATCATGCAGCAATACAGGGAAAAATATCCTCAAGCTGTTGTGATAGTTGATAAGCCAAACGGGCATTACGGCTCATGTATCAATGCAGCGTTAAAAATTGCCACCGGCAAATATTTCCGTCCGCTTGATCCGGATGATTGGTTTGACAGCCAAAACTTTATTCAATTTGTGGAGATTTTATCAAAAACAGACGCTGATATCGTATTTAGCAACTACTCTAAAGAATACAACAACGGAGTGAGCAAAACCGTGATATCCAATGCAAGCGCTATTACCCCAATGCTTGAGTACGCTACTGATACTTTTGACTTCAAGAACAACAAGCTTGAAAATATGCTTATGCTGCCCTGCATGACATACAAAGCCAGAATTTTACAGGATATGAATTTTTACCAGCAAGAAGGAATTGCCTACACCGATATAGAATACTGTTTTTACCCCTTATCATTTGCTAAATCGTTTATCTATGTAGATTTAGTATTGTACAAGTACTACATCGGGCGTGCGGGGCAAACGGTTGCGGTTAGCTCCATGCTGAAAAACAAGGAACATTCCCGAAAGGTTGTCAGCAGAATGGTGGAATATTGCAGGCAAAATGTTACGCTTAATGCACCTCAAAAGAGAATACTACAACAGAATCTGCAATATTTTTATGTGATTATTCTTGTCCTTCAGAAGAAATTAAAGAAAGATGTTCAATACTTATCCGATATAGACTCGTGGCTCAAAGATTATTCTCCTGAAATTTATAAAGACATGAACCATTACTCCGTCTTTCTTGTTGTCAAATTTATTAAGCTGTGGCGGAAATACGGTATATATATCAGCAAGTTTTGTGGCAAATTCCTGTATCGCACTCAGAAAAAAATGGATTTTTTGGTAAAAGGCAAGTAATAACACATGTAGTAGAGAAAAAACAATTAAAAAAATTTAAAAAATTAAAACAATGGGCGTAATATTATTATTAGAAAAAGCAATAAAGGCCGAGAGGGCTTTTATGGAGATGTTAAGGAATAAAAATAGAGGTAGGCAATTTGCTAATTTAGCATCTAATGTCGATATTTTTATTGAAGAATTTAGAGCAATTCCAGATGATTTGATTTTGGATGAATCGTATATGGAAAAGTTCGTAATCGAAAAGATAGGATTAAATAATGAGGATTTATCACAGCAACCATCAGAATTAACGCCATACTATGGAAAAGGGTTGTATATTTGGCAATATCCTAAACAATTTGCAAAATATATTATTTGGTTGATGAAGAATGCAAAGAACTGCAATTCTTACCTTGAAATAGGATGCCGCTGGGGAGGCACTTTTATTGTAACCTGTGAAGCGTTACGTCGAGCAAATCCTAACTTCAAATATGCCATTGCCGCTGATATTATTGCAAAGACTCCATTTATAAAACGTTACAGCGAAATCATCAAAAAAGATGGTTTGGAAATAGTTTACTTTCAAGGATCTTCTACATCGACCGACTTTGCAGATTTAGTTGGCAAGAAAAAACCGGATATTGCCTTTGTTGATGGAGATCATACTTGCATCGGAGCTTTACAAGACCACATGCTGGTGAGAGAATATTCAAAAATTATTGTTCACCATGATATATCTTCCGATGCGTGTTTTCATACTACATTTCTTTGGAAGTGTTTAAAAATATTGGAAAATACAAGAGATAGCATTGAGTTTACAGATCAGTATCAATCTGTAAATGGTCGTTTTCTTGGTATTGGGGTTTTGCTTGCTAATATCAACAAATGAAGTAGCTATGACTCTTTGTAACCACAGAAAATCCTGCGTACCTTTTGCTTTCAAAAACATTGAAAAAATCAATAGCACCTCAAAAAAAGATTTAGCCATAATCGTAATTTTGCAATAGTTGCGTTTTTGCCATTTAAAAGCTACTTTTACAGCCCCAAAACGCACCAAAACCTTTGGGGCACCTTACCAATAATGGCCAAAATACATAAGGCATACTTTTGCCAGAGCTGCGGCTACGAAGCGGCCAAGTGGCTGGGGCGCTGCCCGTCGTGCGGCGAGTGGAGCACGTTTGTGGAGGAGCTGGTTACCAAGGACAGCGGCGGCGGGCAGCTCTCGTTCCTGCCGCAAGGCAACGCCAAACCCCTGCCCATAGATAGCGTCAGCATTGCGCCGGAGCCGCGCATGGGGCTGGGCAGCGGCGAGGTGGACAGGATTCTCGGCGGCGGGCTTGTGCCGGGCAGCATGGTGCTTATTGGCGGCGAACCGGGCATCGGCAAGTCGACGCTGGCGCTGCAGCTGGCGCTGAAAAACCCGCTCATGAAAACGCTCTACGTGAGCGGCGAGGAGAGCGCCCAGCAAATCAAGCTGCGCGCCGACCGCCTTGGCGGCAGCGGAAAAGGGTGCTACATCTTGAGCGAAACGCTGCTCGAAAATATCTTGGCGCACGCGCAGGAGCTAAAGCCCAACCTTATCGTTATCGACTCTATCCAAACGCTGGCAAGCAAGCGCATTGAGAGCTCGCCGGGCAGCGTTTCGCAAATACGCGACTGCGCCGCAATGCTGCTCAAGTACGCCAAGGAAACGGGAACGCCCATTTTTGTCATCGGGCATATCACCAAGGATGGGGTCATTGCCGGCCCCAAGGTGCTGGAGCACATCGTGGACGTGGTGATGCAGTTTGAGGGCGACAACCAGCACATATACCGCATACTGCGCTCCACCAAAAACCGCTTTGGCTCAACCTCCGAGCTCGGCATTTTTGAGATGACCGGCGCGGGGCTGCGCGAAGTGAGCAACCCGTCGGAGATACTCATCACGCACCACCACGAGCCGCTGAGCGGCGTTGCCATTGCTGCATCGGTGGACGGCGTGCGGCCTTTCCTGATCGAAATTCAGTCGCTGGTGAGCACGGCGGTGTACGGTACGCCGCAGCGCAGCACAACGGGGTTTGACATTCGCCGCCTCAACATGCTGCTTGCCGTGCTCGAAAAGCGGGCGGGATTTCGCCTCGCCGCTAAGGATGTTTTCCTGAACATTGCCGGCGGCCTCAAGGTGAGCGACCCCGCCATTGACCTTGCGGTGGCGGCGGCGGTGCTATCCTCCAACCTCGACCTGCCAGTACCCGCCGGATGCTGCTTTGCGGCAGAGGTGGGGCTGTCGGGCGAGGTCCGCCCGGTTGCCCGCGTTGACCAGCGCATATCGGAAGCCGAAAAGCTGGGCTTCAAAAAAATCTTTGTATCCTCCTACAACCAAAAAGGGCTGAAAGCGTCGGGCGGCATAGAGGTGTCTTTTTCCGGAAAAATAGAGGAAATGCTGCATAAGCTGTTTAAGCAGAGCAACGGCTAACGCCAATTCTACGCAAATGCGTAGGCTACAGCAGCCTCGCCTATAATCCGGTAGCGCACCGTAAAGCTGGAGGTGCGGGTTTTTCCGGCAAAAATCGCCGCTATGCTACCCTCCTCGCCAACGTCAAATCGGGTTAGCCGTATGCACTCGGCAAAATCTACGCCCTCCTCGCCGGCAAGCTTGTACACGGCTTCTTTGGCGCACCACGCCACGCACTGCTGCGCCGGCGTAGCGCAGCCGGCCAGTTCGCCTGCCGACAAATAGCGCGGCGCAGCCTTTGCAAAGCTGCGCGACATATCTTCAACATCGACCCCGGCCTCCCTGCACGGGTGCAGCGCAACGGCCACCTGACGGCGCGTGTGCGAAATGCTGATGCGGTATGAGCCTGCCGAGAGGTAAGGCTTCCCGTTGCTGCGATGGTGCAGCGCATCCTCAACGCCCAGCAGGCTGTGCAGCAAGTGAAGCGTTGCAGCGCGCTCGCGTATTCGCTTTGCGCTGCCCAGCTGCCGGTACTCCTGCTCTTCCTGCTCCGAAAAAAAATTGCAGGGCGGCGTAACTTCCCCGTCCGGTATTTCGGCTACGGCAATACGTGAGCCATCGTTGTTGGTATGGTGCCAAAGAAGCATTGCTACATATTTTTACAGCTGTGATTTTGGGCGCAAAGATAGGCATTAGCATTGAGAATCGAAAGCGCATGTTGTTGTGGCTAAGATCTTGACAGCCTTAGCGCTTCTCCAATCCACAAAACAATGGAGGTTATTCCTACAATAATTCCCCAATCTATCCATTTAAGGGGAACTACATGAAGCATTTCGCCGCCGATGGTAACAATTAGCCACTGGCCTGCCAGAATGACCGCAGCAATAGCAATAAATCCTGAACACTTGCCAATGCCTGCAAACGCTGATTTTCCCGTCATAAATGCTTTTGCATTAAACATATTCCAGAATTGCAGCATTACGAATATGGTAAAGAACAGGGACAGCTCGTAGGGAGATAACCCGCTGCCTTTGCTAAAATCAAAGAAGCTTTGGGCATACTCCGGCAATGAGAAGTTGGCTAACGAGGTTATTTCCGCATGTCTGAAGTATTGAATAAAGCCGAAAAGCAGCGCAACAAACAGTATGCCAACGCCAAATATGCGTACCCACATCGGCTTGCTGATAATAAAATCGCTCGTTTTGCGAGGTTTGTTCTTCATTACTTTTTCACTTGGCGGCAACGAAGCCAGCGCCAGGGCGGCGAAAGTGTCCATAATCAGATTTATCCATAGCATTTGCGTTACCGTGAGCAGCGATTCCGTACCCAAAAATGCTCCAATCAGCACAATAATGCAGGCGGCAACGTTGATTGTCAATTGGAACAGGATAAATCTTTGAATATTTTGGTATAAAGACCTTCCCCACATCACTGCCTGCGAAATGCTGCTAAAGGAGTTATCCATAATGGTTATATCGCTCGCTTCTTTGGCAACGGAAGTGCCATCGCCCATCGAAAGCCCAACTTGCGCCGCGTTCAGCGCCGGCGCGTCGTTTGTTCCGTCTCCGGTGACGGCAACAACCTGCTCTTTTTGCTGCAGCAGCTGCACCAGCCGTTGCTTATCCATTGGCCTTGCCCGCGAAATAATTTTCAGATTCAGCACTCTTTTCAGCAAATCTTCATCCGACATGCTTGCGAACTCTGCTCCTGTAATATGGTGGATTTCGGGTTCGTCTTCTTCCCATAGCCCAATCTGTCGGCCGATTTCTTTTGCCGTATTGGGCGTGTCTCCGGTAACAATCTTCACGTTTATGCCGGCCTTCAGGCAGTCTTTGATTGCCGCCGGAACTTCTGGCCTCACCGGATCGGATATTGCGACAATGCCTTGAAATGTCAAATTAACAGCTGCCGGATTAAGCTTTCCGTCCGTAATAAAATCCTTATCTTCCTCTACTACCATGCAGGCAAAGGCCAGCGTTCGCATTGCCTTATCTTGGTATTCGGTGAGCAGGCTATACACCTCCTCTTTGGGGACAGGTATATTCCGGCACAATTCGAGTACTATTTCGGGGGCGCCTTTTACGTACAGCGCTTTCTTTCCAAGCAATGCCGAGTTTACAATGGTGGCCATGTACTTTCTTTCCGTAGAAAAAGTTAGCTGCTCAACAATTTCGGCATCTTCACGTAGCGGCAGGTAGCTTATACCATGGTCGTGCAGCCACAGCAGCAGCGCACCTTCGGTTGGATTTCCCAGGGCTTTAATTCTATCGGGGTCGGAGTAGTCGAGGTATGCGGTAGAGTTGACAGCTACGCTTTCCTTAATAGCGTCAGAAATACCTTCGGCAGCGTAGAACTTAGCCTCGTACACTTTCATCTGGTTCTGCGTGAGCGTTCCTGTTTTGTCGGTGCAGATAACGGTTGCTGCTCCCATTGTTTCGCAAGCGTGCATTTTGCGCACCAGATTGTTGGTAGAAAGCATACGCTTCATGCTCAAGGCCAAGCTCAACGTTACGCTCATCGGCAGCCCTTCCGGTACGGCAACCACAATAATCGTTACAGCAATCATAATGGTCTTCAGCAAGAACCCGCCAAAGAATATCCAGCTAAAAGGTTCCTCGACAAAATACCAGCCCAAGCGTCCGGCGATAATCAAGGCTGCAATGGCGTAGCTGGCTTTGGTAATCAAGCCGGCTAACCTGCTTAGCTGCCGGTTGAGGGGCGTTTCTACGCTGCTGTCAATCTGTGCGCCCTCAAATACTTTTCCATACTCGGAAGCGTCGCCAACCTTTAGCACCTGTAAAATTCCATGCCCATCTACAACGGTAGTCCCTTTCAGCGCATGGTTGGAGGGGTAGGTTGCTTCTTTGTCAAAGTCGGCAGGGTTGACGGTTTTTTTGGCAACGGGCTCTCCCGTTAGCGTCGACTCATTAATTTGCAGGGAAACGGCTTCGAGCAATTCGCCGTCAGCCGGAATTTCTTCGCCGGTTTCGAGAATCACAATGTCGCCAGCTACAATGTCTTTTCTCGATACCTGACAGACGTTTCCGTTACGAATAGCTTTAACCAGCGCGTCATCGTTCACCTTATTCAGCAGCTCAAATTTTTTATTGGCGCTTTGCTCAAACACAAATCCGATAACAGTTGCCAGCAGTACGGCTACTAAAATGCCAAGCGGCTCCAAGAAAGCGCTGCCGCCGGCGTGGCCAGAACAATACTCGTAAAGTGAAATTCCCGTCGAAAGGGCTAAAGCAATCAGCAGGATAGTAATAATCGGGTCGGTGAATTTTTTCAGAAGTTCTTTCCACCACGGTTCTTTTTCAGGCGGCGTTAAGATATTTTGCCCATACTTTTCGCGGTTTTCAATGACTTGCGCATCGGTCAAGCCAGCGTAATGGTGATTGTGCTGCATGGTTACTCTACGTTAAGAATTTGAGGAAAGATTCTTGATTTCTTTTTTTAGGTGTTGATGTAAAAAATATGATGGTATCTCTATTGCCCCGATTGCCAAAGCGCAAAGGTAAAAAAAAATGGCAAGAAATCGGCATGGGAAGCAAAATTATTTGTGCAGAACGAAATTTATAAGCAAAATTTATAAGCAAAATTTATAAGCAAATATCCTCAAAGCGGTATCATCTAACTAAATTTTCTCTATCTTTGCGGAACAAACAATCAATCAAATCACCAAACCATGTTAGCAACGCAACCAAAGATAAAGCCCTGCAGCAATGGCTACGCACCGCATGCCGTACCGTATGCGGATGAGCATGATGATACGCTGATGAGCAAGGAAGAATTTTTTGCAGAGGTAGATGCTGCCTTAGAAGAAGTGAGGCAGGGAAAGGGGTACACTATGCTGGAGGGAGAAACGTTGACAGACTTTCTAAATAGAATACATGGATGTATCGCATAGACATTTCCGGTAAAGCCGCTGAGGGTATGACCAAACTCTCTACCGGTCAGAGCCACAAGCATACAAAAAACTTGAAAAGTTAATCCGAGAATTAAAGGAACATCCAAAAATCAGTACGGGGCACCCCAAGCCATTAGGAGACGACAAAGTCGGACAATGGTCACGCAGGATAACAGAAAAGCATCGACTTATTTATGAAATTCAGGACGAAGCGTTCACGGTTGTAGTGGCGCGTGTATATGGCCATTATGGCGATAAGTAGAAAGCCCGCATTTACGCGGGCTTTTTCTATTATTAATGCCGATTTGCTGGGCAAACGCCGAAACGTTGATTTGCGGATATTGCGTAAACATATCTCCTATTTCGTTCTTTCGTAAAAGTTATTCTCTTTCTTTGAACGCCGTATTATGGCGCGAGGCGGCACGGCATTTGAAATACCTCCCTCCCTTTTTTGCCTTTTGAAAACAAATAGCTACCTTTGCCGATGAAATATTCTAAGTTACACCCTTAACCATAAATGATAATGCTACGGGAACAATTCAGGTACTACGTTGACCACCACCAGCACTTTGTCAAAAAGTACAACAACAAGTTTATCGTGCTGAAAGATTTGCAGGTGGCCGGCGCGTTCGATACAAAGCTGGAAGCCTACGAGTACGCCGTAAAGAACTACGAGCCGGGAACGTTCATGGTTCAGGAGGTAAAGCCCGGAAAGGAAAACTACACGCAAACCTTTAGAACACGGGTAAAGTTCAATGGATAGGACATACTCTTTTACGCAAAAATCCAAACTAGGCGTTTTCAGGGAAATTATTACCAACGTAGCTGTTTCCTTGCCGCAGGGAAATAGCGAAAAACTTGAAAACTACCACAAAACGACAGCGCTATGGGACACGGGCGCTACCAACTGCGTTATCACGCCAAAAACGGTAGCGGCGCTTGGGTTAAGCCCCATCTCCATGAGAGAAGTAAGCCACGCCGGCGGCACGAGCGTTGAAAACGTCTATTTGATAGACATACTTCTTCCTAACGGCATCAAAGTAGGCGGCATAGACGTAACCGAATGTTCGGAGCAAGCCGGCAACTTTGGCGTTATCATAGGAATGGATGTGATTACGTTTGGCGACTTTGCGCTTACCAACGTTGGCGGCATCTCCGTATTTTCTTTTCGCTACCCGTCCACTAAAACCGTTGACTACGTGGCGGAAAAGCGTAATCTCAACAAAACATAAGCTGTAAAAGAAATGATAACAACCGAGCAAGCCAAAGAGCTGGCTAAGCGCGAGCAAGCGCTATGGAGGCATCTTTGACGTCGAAAGAAAGCAGCTGCAATTAGAGGAAGAAGAGAGCAAAACGCACGACCCTGCCTTTTGGGACGACGCCAAAAAAGCCGAGCAGCAGCTCAAGCTGGTATCGGGGATTAAGGCGTGGATTGCTTTGTACAATTCCGTAAAGCGGGAGGTTGATGATTTGGGCGTGCTGCTCGAATTTGCAAAAACGGACGAGGTCTCCGACGGCGACGTGGAGCAGCAGTACGCCAAGGCGCTCCACGCTATCGAGGAGCTGGAAATGCGCAACATGCTGCGCAGCGAGGAGGACAAGCTGGGCGCAATCCTCAAAATCAACTCCGGCGCCGGCGGCACCGAGAGCCTCGACTGGGCGCAAATGCTCATGCGAATGTACCTCCGCTGGGCTGAAATTAACGGCTACCAGACCAAAATTTCCGATTTGCAGGATGGCGAAGAAGCGGGCGTAAAGTCCGCCACCGTTGAAATTACAGGCGAGTACGCCTACGGATTTCTCAAAAGCGAAAATGGCGTACATCGGTTAGTGCGCATATCGCCGTTCAACGCGCAGGGCAAGCGCCAAACCACGTTTGCCTCGGTTTTTGTTTCGCCTGCCGTTGACGATACCATTGAGATTGTAGTAAATCAGGGCGACATAAAGTGGGATACCTACCGCTCGAGCGGCGCCGGCGGGCAGAACGTCAACAAGGTAGAAACCGGCGTACGGCTCTACCACCTCCCCACGGGAATTGTGGTAGAAAACACCGAAACGCGCTCGCAGCTGCTAAACAAGGAGAACGCCATGCGGATACTCCGCTCGCAGCTCTACGAGCTCGAGCTGCGCAAGCGCCGCGAAACGCAGGATGAGATTGAGGGCAAAAAGAAAAAAATTGAGTGGGGATCACAAATCCGCAGCTACGTTTTGCACCCCTACAAAATGGTTAAAGACCACCGCTCCGGGCACGAAACCTCCAACGCTCAGGCGGTACTCGACGGCGAGCTGCAAGACTTTATCAAAGCCTACCTCATGCAGCAGGGCGCTGCCGAAGATTGACAGTTGCTAATTTTCAATAAATCAAATATTTATCAAAATAACCCCGCTACAGGATGCTGAGCGGTGACAATTTGTCACAAATATTCTCTCTGGCAGGATACTTGTTGGATTGAAAGCGTAAATTTCTTTCGCTACAAAATGCGGCGAAAAGTAATCTTTGTAGAATTTTTGAATTAATCCCATATGAGTAAAGAAAAAGAGGCTTGCTGTGGTAACGAAGAAGGCTGCAAAAGTGGCGTAAGTCAGCAAGCCGGAGAGGAGCAAAATGGCGACAGCTGCGCTTGCGAAAAGGAAAAAACAGCTGCTGCCGAAGACACTCCCAAAGAGCTTACCCCAGAGGAAAAATGCGCAGAGGCGCAGGATAAATATTTGCGCTTGGTGGCAGAGTTTGACAACTACCGCAAGCGCACAGCCCGCGAGCGCATGGAGCTGATACACTCGGCAGGCGAAGATACCATCAAGGGGCTGCTGCCTGTTGTTGACGATTTTGAGCGTGCTGTTAAGGCAGCGGCAACGTCGGAGGATGTGGTGGCGCTGCGCGAAGGCGTTGAGCTTATCCTGCAAAAGCTGATGACCTACCTCGAAACCAAAGGGCTAAAGCCAATCGAAACGCCGGCAGGTACCGACTTCGATACGGACTTGCACGACGCTGTGACCAAATTTCCGGCGCCCGACGAGTCGCAAAAAAACAAAATCATTGATACCGTACAAACAGGCTACAAGCTCTACGATAAGGTGATCCGCTACGCAAAGGTGGTGGTGGGAGAGTGAACTGTGAACAGAGCTGTGAACAGAGCTGTGAACCTTGCGCAGCTCAAAGGCTTCAAAAAATCCAAAATACCCAAAGCAAGTAAATTAAGTAAAGAGCAATGCCAGAAAAGCGAGATTACTACGAAGTTCTTGGCGTGAGCAAGAATGCCTCCGCCGAAGAAATCAAAAAAGCATACCGCAAAAAAGCTATCGAATTTCACCCCGACAAAAACCCCGGCAACAAGGCGGCAGAGGAGAAGTTTAAGGAGGCGGCAGAAGCGTACGACGTGCTGAGTACGCCCGAAAAGCGTCAGCGCTACGACCGCTTTGGGCACGCCGGCGTGGGGGCAGGCGGCAGCGGCTCATACGGCTTTTCGATGGACGATATTTTCTCCAACTTTGGGGATATTTTTGGGAGCGCTTTTAGCGGTGGAGGCCACTTTAGCCACTTTAGCGGATTTGGCGGCGGACGCCACGCGCAGGCCGCCACCAGCTACGGCTCGGATGTCCGTGTGCGTGTAAAGCTTTCGCTAAAAGACGTTGCGCACGGCGTGGAGAAAAAACTCAAAATAAAAAAAATGTCGCCCTGCAGCGCCTGCCACGGCAGCGGCGCCAAGGATAGGAACTCAACGGCAGCGTGCGCCACCTGCCACGGAACGGGGCACGTTTCGCACGTGGTGAATACCATGCTGGGGCGGATGCAAACCTCCGCCGTTTGCCCAAGGTGTCACGGCGAGGGGAGAATCATTACTGCGCCTTGCGCCGCTTGCAGCGGCAGCGGAATTGTGCCGCGCGAGGAGGAAATATCGTTCAGAATACCGCCGGGAATGTACGAGGGTATGCAGCTCAACGTAAGCGGTAAGGGCAACGCCGCACGCCGCGGCGGAGAAAACGGCGACCTGCTCGTGGTCATAGAGGAAGAAAAAAACGAAGACCTCATTCGCGACGGAAATAACCTTGTGCACAACCTTTTCATCAGCGTATCGGAGGCAGCGCTGGGCGCCAGCGTCGAGGTGCCCACAGTGGACGGAAAGGCAAAGATTGCCATTAAGCCGGGTACGCAGCCCGGCTCTATCCTGCGGCTTAGCGGCAAGGGGCTGCCGGTGGTCAACCGCTACGGAACGGGCGATTTGCTGGTATACGTAAACGTCTGGATTCCCAAAAATCTGGACAAGGAGGAGAAAAAAACCTTGGAGAAGCTGCTGACCTCCGAAAACTTCAAACCCAACCCCGACGCCAGCGAAAAAAACTTTATGGACAGGCTGCGGAAAATGTTCCGGTAAAATCTACCGAATTGAATTTTTGTGCGGTTCAATAGAGTTTATATTCAATAGTTGGGTATTGTGCCAAAAATGATTTTGTTGCAACGGCGAGGACCGCTCTTTCGTCCCGATGGGACGGCGCAAGCGTCTATTTACTTCACCAAAAAAGCAGGAATGAAAAATATTGATAGCAGAAGAAGAAAAGCAATAGTAGTTGGCGCAACGTCCGGAATAGGCAGAGGGCTTGCCGAAGTTCTTGTCAAAAATGGTTATTTAGTTGGCATTACAGGGCGAAGGGCCGAAAAGCTCGCGGAGCTGAAAGCGCAGCAGCCGGATTCGTTCTGCATCGCGGCATTTGATGTTTGCGATACAAATTCTGTCGTACAAAATTTGGAAAAGCTGGTAGCCGAACTTGGCGGCTTGGACTTGCTCGTAATCAATTCGGGGACAGGGCATAGAAACCCCACGCTTGATTTTGAAAAGGAACGCACCGCCATTGACGTCAACGTTACAGGGTTTACCCGCGTTGCAGGTTGGGCGTTTTCCTTTTTTGCAAAGCAAAAAAGCGGACATCTGGCAGCCGTAAGCTCCATTGCGGGCATTCGCGGAAATCGCTATGCGCCCGCTTACGGCGCTACAAAAGCGTTTCAAATCAACTATTTGGAAAGCTTGCGCGCAAAAGCAAGAAAAGAGGGCTTGCCGATTACAGTTACCGACATTCGTCCGGGCTTTGTGGATACGGCAATGGCGCAGGGCGACAGCTTATTTTGGGTTGCGCCTGTCAAAAAGGCAACCGTGCAAATCTATAAAGCGATAAAGGCAAAAAAGCAAATTGCTTACGTTACAAAACGTTGGCGATACGTTGCAATAGCTATGAAAATAATGCCTAAATACCTGTTTATCAGGATTTAAAAATGGCAACAAAAGAAAGAAAATAGAAAACCTGTAAATCATACTGTAAATCACATGGAATTTCGTACCGAAAAAGACACAATGGGCGAGGTAAAAGTCCCCGCCGACAAGTACTGGGGCGCGCAGACCGAGCGCTCGCGCAACAACTTTAAGATTGGGCCGGCAGCGTCTATGCCCAAAGAAATTATTGAAGCGTTTGCCTACCTGAAAAAAGCTGCGGCCTACGCCAACTGCGACCTGGGCGTGCTGCCCGCCGAAAAGCGCGACCTTATAGCTAAGGTGTGCGACGAAATTTTGGCTAAGCAGCTGGACGGGCAGTTTCCGCTCGTCATCTGGCAAACAGGCTCGGGCACGCAAAGCAACATGAACGTGAACGAGGTTGTGGCCAACCGCGCCCACGTGCTGCAGGGCAACAAGCTGGGCGAAGGCAAAACGTTTATCCACCCCAACGACGATGTGAACAAGTCGCAGTCGAGCAACGATACCTTCCCAACGGCTATGCACGTGGCCGCATACAAGGCGGTGGCGGAAACAACCATTCCGGGCGTAGAGAAGCTGCGCGATACGCTGCAGCAAAAAAGCGAAGCCTTTAAGGATATTGTAAAAATAGGGCGTACGCACCTTATGGACGCTACGCCGCTAACCCTCGGGCAGGAGCTGTCGGGCTACGTGGCGCAGCTTAACCACGCGCTGCGCGCCATCAAAAATACGCTGGCGCACCTCGGCGAAGTGGCGCTGGGCGGCACCGCCGTGGGTACCGGGCTCAACACCCCCAAAGGCTACGACGTAAAGGTGGCAGAGTACATTGCCAAGTTTACCGGCCTGCCCATCAAAACCGCGCCCAACAAGTTCGAGGCGCTGGCCGCTCACGACGGCATTGTGGAGGCGCACGGTGCGCTGAAGCAGCTGGCGGTTTCGCTAATGAAAATTGCTAACGATGTCCGGATGATGGCCTCGGGGCCGCGCTCCGGCATTGGCGAAATCTTAATCCCCGAAAACGAGCCGGGGTCGTCCATCATGCCCGGCAAGGTAAACCCTACGCAGTGCGAGGCTACCACCATGGTGTGCGCTCAGGTCATCGGCAACGACGTTACCATAAGCGTAGGCGGCAGCACGGGGCACTACGAGCTCAACGTTTTCAAGCCCGTTATGGCAAACGCTTTCCTGCAATCGGCAAAGCTGCTCGGAGATGTGTGCACTTCGTTCAACGATAACTGCGCCGTTGGCATCGAGCCAAACATGACGCGCATTAACGAGCTGGTGAATAACTCGCTGATGCTGGTAACGGCGCTCAACACCCACATTGGCTACGAAAAAGCCGCTCAAATTGCCAAGAAAGCGCACAAGGAGCATACCACGCTACGCGCAGCCGCGCTGACGCTGGGCTACCTCACCGACGAGCAGTTCACCGCCTGGGTTGACCCTAAAAAAATGATAGGAAACCTGGGGTAATTAATAATTAATAATTAATAATTAATTAATAATTAATAATTAAGACTTAATAATTAAGACTTAAGAATGGCTTTGTTGAACGATGAGGGGTATTTTCGCTGTCCCGATACCTTAGATTTGCATTTTGTAAAGAAAAATAGGGATGGGATGTTGGTAGAAAATATGGTTTTCCTCTGCCTCTCTCTCCGTCCCATTCCGGTTGTCAATTGAATTGTCAACTGTCCATTATTAATTGTTAATTATTAATTATTAATTGTTATGAGGCTTACTTCGGGTAATGTTGCCAAGCGCATATTCTACTTTACTTGGCCTATGCTGCTGGGTAACGTATTTCTACAGCTCTACCACGTTGTGGACAGCATTATCGTTGGCCGGTACATAGGCAAGGAGGCGCTGGCGGGCATGGTGGCCTCATCGCAGGTGGCGATGGTTGTGGTTGCGCTCGTAGTGGGCATTGGCATTGGGGGAACGGTGGTGGTGGCGCAGTACTTTGGCGCGCGCGACCACCAAAAGGTGCAGCAGGCATCGGATACCGTTACGCTCTTCATGGTAGTGGCAAGCCTTGCGCTGGGAGGCGTAGGCATACTCCTTAGCGACCATATTCTCGACCTCATTCAGCTGCCGGCAGAGGCGCGCTGCTACGCAAAGCCATACCTCAACGTGTACTTCGGAGGGATGGTTACCATGTTTGGCTACAGCGCCACATCGTCCGTTTTGCGGGGGATGGGCAACTCCAAAACGCCGCTCTACGCGCTCATTGTTGCCGCTGCTGTCAACGTTGCGCTCGACTTGCTGTTCATCCTTGGCTTCGGCTGGGGCACGGCGTCGGTGGCGCTGGCAACGGTTATAGCGCAGGGCGTGTCGTGGCTGTTTGTTGTTGTTTACGCCCGCAGAAAAGACCATTTACCTTCCTTCAACCTTTTTCGCGCCAAGTTCAGCTACCCTGTTTTCCGGCAGGCCATCCGCATCGGGCTTCCGTCGGGGTTTCAGCAGACCTTTGTGGCCGTTGGCATGGCGGCGCTTTTCGGCATCATCAACACCTTTGGCGTAGATGTGGCGGCAGGCTACGGAGCGGCCACGCGCATTGACATGTTTGCAATGCTGCCGGCCATGAACTTTGCTGCCGCCCTCTCTACCTTTACGGGGCAAAACTTGGGAGCAGGCAAGCTGCAGCGGGTGAAGGAAGGGCTACGCGCCACCCTCGTCATGTCGGGCGCCGTGTGCGTTGCCATATCGCTGCTGATAGTGGCGCTGCGCCATCCGCTTATCGGCCTGTTCACCGACGCCGCAAACGAGGCGGTGATAGAAATAGGAGGGCAGTACCTCGCCATTGTCTGCTCGTTTTACATCGTTTTTTCGTCCATGTTTGTGCTCAACGGGCTGCACCGCGGAGCCGGAGCCTCGCTCGTTCCCATGCTTACCACCCTCCTGTCGCTTTGGATTGTGCGCATACCGGTTGCCTACTTTCTGTCGCGCGGCGACCGGCTGGGCTACCTCGGCACGTTCTGGGCAATTCCCATAGCGTGGGGAATGGGGCTGGCGCAGGCGCTTATCTACTACTTTTCGGGGTGGTGGAAAAACAAATCGGTAACGAAACGGCCTACGCCGGCAGCTCATCCGCATACGGCGGTAGAGAAGCAGCGAATGGGTAGGCGTTGACCTTACTTGGCTTTTTTATGCGGTTACTCTGGGGGTAGCGCTACAAATTATTTGCACACGAATTTTTTTTAGCTTTTCTTGCTCTTTAGCGCAGCCAGCTCGGCAGCCATGGCTTCTACCTCGGCAAGGACGCGTTCTTTTTCGGCACGTTCATGGGCAAGGGCACGCTCTTTTTCGGCAATTATAGGCAGGAATTCATTGCTGGCTACCAGCCTGCCTTCGTCTATCGCAGAGGCTACCATGCTCCGGTTTTCGCTCCGGATACGAAGATGGCAGACAAAGCGGCGCTAACACATTTCTTCCGTTATTCGCCTTATCCTTTCATCCGTTTTCAGGTAATCCTCCAGCGTGGGCTGCGCGATAAAATCATTTTTTTGCAGGCTGGCTTCTACCAGCTTGGCAATATCCAGAAAGCTTACTTTGCCGTGCAAAAAAGCGTTTACGGCAACCTCGTTGGCGGCGTTGACGGCGCAGGCGGCGTTACCGCCCATCCTCAGCGCCTCGTAGGCCAGGGCAAGGCAGCGGAATTTTTCCGTATCGGGCTTTTGGAAAAGCAGGGCCGAAGTTTCGGTAAAGTTGAAGCGGTTTACGCTGAGCGCAAGCCTTTCGGGAAAGCTCAGCGCGTAGCCAATGGGGATGCGCATGTCGGGCGCTCCGAGCTGCGCCTTGATGCTGCCGTCGGCAAACTGCACCATGGAGTGCACCACGCTTTGCGGATGCACCAGCACCTCCACCTGACTGGGCTTCAGGTCAAAGAGCCAGCGGGCTTCAATTACCTCAAACCCTTTGTTCATCATGCTTGCCGAGTCTATAGTAACCTTGTCGCCCATGCTCCACTTCGGATGCCTTAGCGCCTGCTCCCTGGTAACGTATGGGAGGTCGTCGACTCTTACGTACAGGAAAGGGCCACCCGAGGCGGTGAGGTAAATTTTTTCGATAGGGCTGCACTCGCCCGCCAAGCATTGGAATATGGCGCTGTGCTCCGAATCCACCGGAATGATAGCCGCTCCGCTCTTTTGCGCCAGCCGGCAGATGAGGTCGCCCGCCACCACCAGCGTTTCCTTGTTGGCCAGCGCCACCTGCTTTTTGGCCTCAACAGCGCAGAGGGTAGGCCTTAGCCCTGCAATGCCCACCAGCGACGATATAACCACGTCCGCACCCGGCAGCTGCACTACCTCGCAGAGGGCCTTGCTGCCGGCGTAAACCTTGATGGGCTGGTCGGCAAGCAGCGCCTTCAGCTCGCCGTACTTTGATTCGTCGGCAATAACAACCGCGTTGGGCTGAAAGCGGATAGCCTGCCGGGCCAGCAGCGGCACGTTGCGGTGGGCGGTGAGCGTTTCCACCTCGTACCTGTCGGGGTGCTGCGCTATCACATCCAAGGCTTGCGTCCCGATAGAGCCGGTGGAGCCAAGAATGGCAATGCGTTTTTTTATCATACGCTGAAAATTTTGAGGTGCTAAAAAGAGCAAGGGCTGCAAGCCGGCTGGCACGCCTTCGCTAAAAAGCGATGTATTGCTCAGGGTTCACAGGTGCGCCGTTGCTCCAAATTTCAAACAGCAGCGTACCGCTATCCTCGCTTGCGCCGGTAATGGCTATCACTTCTCCGGCGCTTACGTGCGCACCCACCTGCTTGAGCAGCTGCTTGTTGTTCTTATACACGGTGGTAATATTCAGCGCGTGCTGGATGTTCACCACGTAGCCATTTTCGATAGTCCAGCAGGCGGACACTATAACGCCGTCGAGAGCAGCCATCACCATGCTGCCGTCGCCGGCCTCCACGCTAACGCCAAGCTGCTTATTTTGCAGGTCAAATTCGCTCGCCACGCGACCTCGTATGGGCGGGAAGAAGCGCAGGTTGTCAATGCTGGACGGGCTGCCGCCGAGGCTCTGCACAGTCAGGTTTTGCTGCTCCATCTCCTCCACCTGCAGGCGGAACAGCGAGTCTTCAACGAAGTAGCTGCGCATTATGGCGCTGTATCGGTTTGATTGCGCCGTATCAGCTGCCGTTTCGACGTCAACAGGCTCTTGACCCGAGAGTATGCGGCTCAGGTTGTCGTTGTGCAGCACCCAGCGGCGCACCTTTTGCTCCAGCATGTCAAGCCGCTGTGCGTTTTGTACAATGTTGCGGCGCGTTTTGCTGTCGGGGTAGCCGGGGATAAGCTCGCGGAGCGGGGTGAAGGCTATAAGCGATACTACCATTGCCACAACGATAAGCGTAATGAGGCCGAAAAACGTAAATACGTTGAGGCGCGAAAGCCGCATGTGCCAAACCTCGGCAAACGTTACGTCGTTGTAGATAATAAGCCGGTACTTACTGCGGAGCTTGCGTATGTAGCGTGATGTTTTTTTTCTTGCCATACTATATCTAAGCTGTATTTGGAATTTTGATATAATTAGTAATTATCTATTATTCAATAATAATGGCAGCATAGCATGAATGGTTAGCTGTATGCAAGGATTTAGATATGATTTGCAATCATCTATTATTCAACGAATTGTGTCGGAGTGGCGAGACTCGAACTCGCGGCCTCTACGTCCCGAACGTAGCGCGCTACCAACTGCGCCACACCCCGAATTGCTATACCTGACTGCTGCGCTTTTCGCGGCATTTTTCTCAAAAAGCGAGTACAAAGGTAAATTTTTTTTCCGTTATGCAAGCAATTATTCGGTAAAATTTTGTTATTTTGCTTTCCTTTAATAACCACAAGGCAACTACATGATGGACGAGCAGCTGCTACAATTTATCTGGGAACTTGGGCTTTTTGACAAGGTCAACGCCCGCACCACCACCGGCGAGCGCATGGAGGTGCAGTCGCCCGGCGTACGCAACGCCAACGCCGGCCCCGATTTTGCCAACGCGCACCTGAAAATCGGCAGCACGCAGTGGGTGGGCAACGTAGAGGTGCACCTCCGCGCCTCCGACTGGAAGCGACACCACCACCAATCCGACAAGCTGTACGATAGCGTTATTCTGCACGTGGTGCAGCGCAGCGATTGCAATCCGGTGTGCAACTCGTCCGGCGTGGCCATCCCCGTGTACGAGGTGGCGTTTGACCCGTCGCTGGCAAGCCGATACCGGCAGCTCATGGAGTCGCAAAGCTTTGTGCCCTGCCGCCCGCTGCTGGGCAGCATGGACAGCTTCCGGCTCAGGATGTTCCTCACGCGCCTTGCGGTGGAGCGCATGGAGCAGCGCAGCGTACGGATTGCGGAGCTGCTGGCGTGGTCGGGCAACGATTGGGAGGCCGTGCACCAGCGCATGCTCTTCCGCGCGTTTGGCTTTGGCGTAAACGCGCAGCCCTTTGAGCAGCTGGCGCAGAAAATCCCATCGAGCTGCATTGCCAAGCACCGCAGCTCCCTGACGCAGCTGGAGGCGCTGCTGCTGGGGCAGGCGGGGCTGCTGGACGGCGAAGCCACGGACGAGTACCACCTCCGGCTGCTGCAAGAGTACCGCCTGCTACGCGCCAAGTTCTCGCTCACGCCCATGGAGCGGCACGTATGGAAGTTTTTGCGCACGCGCCCCGTGAACTTCCCAAC
This sequence comes from Prevotellaceae bacterium, assembly GCA_031263185.1. Taxonomy (GTDB): domain Bacteria; phylum Bacteroidota; class Bacteroidia; order Bacteroidales; family UBA932; genus JAITMY01. The sequence continues at coordinate 22,511 of JAISGH010000019.1, forward strand.
CATTCGCCTTGCGCAGCTGGCAGCGCTGCTCAACAGCATCGGCAGCCTCACCTCGAAAGTAGCGGAGATAAAAACGCTGAAGGACTGCATGGAGATTTTCTCCGCAGCGCCGTCGGAGTACTGGAGTACGCACTACACGCTTGGCAAAGCCTCGAAGGTGCGCGGCAAATCGCTTGGCGAAAAATCGGTTGAGCGCATTGCGGCCAACTTTGTTGCCCCCATGCAGTTTGCCTACGGCAAAAATCGCTCCCTGCAGCCGCTGTGTGAGGCTGCGGTGGAGCTGCTCGAGCAAATAGCGCCCGAGCAAAACGCGCAGGTCGAAGGCTGGCAGAGCATGGGCGTAAAGCCCCAAAACATGTTTGAAAGCCAGGCGCTGCTGCAGCTCAAGCAGGCGTACTGCGACCGGAAAAGGTGCCTGCAATGCGCCATAGGAAAGCAAATTCTACAAAGCTAAAAAAATGACAGTACGCATAACCAAAGAATTTTCGTTTGAAATGGCGCACCAGCTCGAAGGCTACAACGGGCAGTGCAGCAACATTCACGGACACTCATACCGCCTGCTTGTTACCGTCTGCGGAACGCCCGTTGACGACGCGCACAGCCCCAAGTACGGCATGGTAATGGACTTTACCGACCTCAAAAAAATTGTCAGCGAGCACATCGTAAGCAAGCTGGAGCACGCGCTAATGCTGCGCAAGGAAGGCGCGGTAAGCAAGGCGCTGAGCGGCATCTACACCAAGATTGTCTGCGTAAGCTACCAGCCAACGTGCGAAAATATGGTCATTCACATGGCAAAGATACTCAGCCGCAAGCTGCACCCAAGCGTAAAGTTGCACAGCCTTAAGCTGCACGAAACCGCCACCTCCTTTGCCGAGTGGTACGCAGAAGATAATTGCGCCGACGTGGAGGGCGAGGCGGAATTTTAGGGAGTTAAGTTTTTATACTTCGCGTGGCGTGGCTTTGTGCATTGCCCGCCAGGGCATTCATATCAATAGAATAGAAAAGCAGCAAGCCCGCTTTATTGCCCGTCAGGGATGCATCCCTGACGGGATGCCAAAAAGGGACACCATTCGTGTTCTCTTCTACCGAGCGATAATCCCTACGGGATTTTTAAAGCGACAATTTGAAATACACCCCGAGAGAGAGCGTTTCTTGCAAAATTGCCCGATTTAGATTACCTTTGGGGTTTTGTACGTAATTTTGCATAGAATTTTGTATGTAAATACGAAGCCTTTAATCAATTAAATCGTCGAACCTATAACCCGAAAAGATTATGCTAAAACAACTCCTTTTTGTGCCGCTGGCCCTGCTTTCGCTTGCTGCTGCGCACGCACAGCAGTACGAAATTCACGTAAAAGTAGAGGGCCTGCGCGACTCCGATATTTACCTTGGCTACAGCTACGAGGATGCGCGCTACGTGGTAGATACCGCCACGATGGACGGCAAGGGCAGCGCAGTGTTCAAAAAAAATAAAAAGCTGGAAAAGGGCGTTTACTTTGTGGTTATGCCCGGCTCGAACTACTTCGAGCTGCTAATGACCGATAGCCAGAATTTTTCCGTAGCCACCAAGCGCGATAGCCTTTTTGACTACTTAGCGTTCACCGGCTCTCCCGAAAACCAGCAGTTCTACGGCTACCAAAAGTTTTTGCGCGAGGAGCGGCGCCGGATAGACGCCATTAAGGAGCTGCAAAAAAAGAGCGAGGAGGGGAAAAAAGACTCGGTGGAAATCTACCGGCAGCAGGTAGAAGCCGCAGAGGACGGCGTAGAGCGCTACATCAAAGACCTTGCAGCAAAAAACAGGGACAACTTTTTGGGAACGCTGCTCGCCGCGTTGCGGCAGGTAGAAGCGCCGGAGTTTGATATTCCCCAAAGCGTTGTAAACAAGGACTCGCTACGGCAGCTGCGCACCTACGAGTACCGCCGCGACCACTACTTCGACAGCTATAATTTTGCCGACAATGGGCTTATCCGTACGCCGTTCTTCAAGGCTAACCTCGATTTTTTCTTCCAAAAGGTGATTTACCCCGCTCCCGACACCATCATCAAGTACGCCGACAAGCTCATTGAGCTTTCGCGCGCCAACAGCGAAATGTTCCGCTACATTACCGAGTATTTTTTTCAGTACTACCAAAAATCGGAGTACATGGGGCACGACGCCGTTGTGGTGCACCTTGCCGATAAGTACTACCTGTCGGGGTTGGCAACCTGGGCTTCGGACAAGTACAAGTCGGAAATCAAGGAGCGCGTTGACAAAATGCGGCACAACCTGATTGGCAACGTGGCGCCGGAGCTGCTGCTGCCAACGCACGAGAACACCTACGTGTCGCTGCTCAAAACCCCCGCCAGGTTTACCGTTTTGTGCTTTTGGGAACCCAGCTGCGGGCACTGCAAAAAAGAGCTGCCGCTGCTTTGGGACCTCTACCAAAAGCTGCGCGATAAAGGCTTGGTGGTATTTACCGTATATACGCAGTACAAGCGCTCTGAGTGGGATGCCTACATTGCCGAGCACCAGTACGACTGGATTTACGCATGGGATGGCGTTGAGGGAGTTGACGATAACGGCAAGCCCACAACGTTCTCGGTTGGCTCCAACTTCCGTGCGCTGTACGATATTTACAGCACGCCAACCGTTTTTTTGCTGGATAAAAATAAGAAAATCATCGCCAAGCGAATGGGCATCGAAATGCTCGAAAAAATTCTAAATGAGGAGCTGAAAAGAAATCGGTAAGTTTCATGAAGTTAGCTGATTGCGGCTGAAAGCCTCAACCCCGCAAAGCGTAGCGAGTAGAGGCACACCGTACGCCTGCGGCGTGATGCGACAGCTTGAGCTGAAAATCGGCGTAGCCAAATGCACCCGCTGACGCACGATTTTTTTGAAATTTCCCCAAAATAGCGTAACTTTGCCCCATCACTAAAAAAATGATACAGCTATGGCGCACTACCTAGACCCCAAAAACGACTTAACGTTCAAGCGTATTTTTGGCGAGCACAAGCACCTTTGCCTGAGCTTGCTCAACAGCATGCTGCCGCTGG
>JAISGH010000033.1 GCA_031263185.1 Prevotellaceae bacterium
GCATCGGCATGCCAGTCGCAGTGTAAAAAAATGCTGCCGGTGGGTTTCAGCACGCGGTGCATTTCAACAACCCGCTCTTTGAGCCATGCGATGTAGTGGTCAATGCCGCCCGCCCAGCGGTCTTGAAACGAGCGCACCTCGCCCTCGTCGCCCCAAATTACCTCGTAGCTGCGGTTGCTGAAAAACGGCGGATCAAGGTAGACTAAGTCTACCGTCTCGCTCTCAAGCGTTTTGAGAATTTCGAGGTTGTCGCCAAGTATAAGCTTATTTACGGACATCGTGCTGTAAAAATTATTGCGCCTGCGGTTATAGCCCCAAAGCGGTATAAGCTACTTCTCGTCATCATACTCCGGCTGTAAGAACTTCCTGCCCGGCTTGGTGTAGGAATATATAAATAAGCCTACCACTATAATGGCTAAGCACATAAAAATAAAAACGCCTCCATTCATAATTTTATTTGTTTAAGTTGTTAGCAATAATAGCAAGCAATCCTGCTATAATAATTCCAAATGCAAGCATAGCCATAACAGGCGCCTCGAGCTCTTCAGCTCGAAACAGCATAAACATCGCGCTCAGCACGAGAGCGGTAAACGTAAGCTTGCTCGCATCGTACAGATATTTTCCGAGCGCTACTCTTTGCTCTCTTTTTTTTTCTGCTCTACTCATGGTTTAATCAGCGTAAATTTTTTTAGCCTCTCCTTGGTAAGCGCCTCTCGTAGCATTTCGGTTGCCGCTATCTGTAGCGCCCCCAGCGGGGCTTCCTTAGCGTATCTGTAGCCATGCTGAATGCTGCTCATGCTGCAAATGTAGACAATTTTTCAGCCCGCTGTTCGACCATCGGCAAAAAAAGCTTTAATAAACATCAACCCAATAAAAAATACCGTTGATGTGGCGCAGCCAAGCATTTTTTGCCTATTTTTGCAGCCTCAACGCCGATGCGTGTATTCCCCCCAATGCTGCACAAAATCCCACCAGGGGACTTGAGTAGAAAAGCGGAATGGGCAAGCCCCGACAAGCCGGAATACACCCGCGCCGAACCTGAAAATTGCTAAGGGATGAGAAATAAATATCATATAACGGATATAAAAACTGTAGAGACCTCACCCCCGGCCCCTCTCCAAAGGAGAGGGGAGGCTGGCGCCAAATATCGTGTCTCCCAGCCCCTCTCCTTTGGAGAGGGGCTGGGGGTGAGGTCTCTACGGGATGATATTTTTAACTGTTATATCTTGTTTATTCGTCATTACTAAATTCAATGGATATACAATCTTTACCCTCGAAGCTGCTGGAGAGCGCCGTACAGGAGATGTCGTCGCTACCGAGCGTAGGGCGCAAAACCGCGCTGCGCCTTGTGCTGCACCTGCTCAAGCAGCCACGCGAGCAGGTGGAGCGATTTGGCATGTCCTTTATCACGCTGCGCAACGAGGTGAAAAAATGCCGCGTATGCGGCAACATTTCGGACAGCGACACGTGCCGCGTATGCTCCAACCCTCGCCGCGACCATAGCACTGTCTGCGTAGTCGAAAGCATAAAGGATGTAATGTCTATCGAAGGTACGGGGCTGTACAGCGGCGTGTACCACGTGCTGGGCGGCATTATTTCGCCAATTGACGGCGTTGGCCCGTCCGACCTGACATTCGACGAGCTGGTGGCGCGCGTGGCCACAGGCAGCGTGAAAGAGGTGATTGTTGCGCTAAGCACCACCATGGAGGGCGAAACAACCGCCTACTACCTCTACAAGAAGTTGCACGAATATTCCGTACAAATCTCTGCGCTGGCGCGAGGCGTAGGCTTTGGCGATGAGCTCGAATACACGGACGAAATTACGCTGGGGCGCTCCATAAAAAACCGAACTCCGTTTGAAAATATTTTTGGAAGCAGGCAATGATTAGCTACCGGCAGCTATCTTTTACCGTGCAAAATGCACCCCGAAATTTTTTTGTATAAAATTACTTTTTTTCCTATCTTTGCCGCCGTTGATTAAGTAAAACAACAATCCTGACGTAGAATGTAAAATGTAGAATGTAGAATGGCAACAGCTTACATATTTCTCAGCAAAACACCTTTATCTATCACTAAGTTGGCGTTTTTTAACGCCAATAATTTGGAGATTGGCGGATTTTTGTTAAAGAAAGAGAGAGAGATGGTCAGGTGCATACCTTGATGTAAAATATGCGCGCATGTGCGCGTATATAGCGAATTTTATTAGCTGCGCAATACGTTGCGTAGCTTTTTTTGTACCCCTGCGATCCCGCTTCGGAGGAATAATTTTTCTTCCGAAGCGGGATTTTTTTTGCATTGAGACCTCACCCCCGGCCCCTCTCCAAAGGAGAGGGGAGCAGCGCCGCAGCAGCTACCCGCGTGTACCGACTCCCCTCTTCTTTGGAGAGGGGCCGGGGGTGAGGTCTTTACGACGAGCGGGTATCACTCCCGTCAAGTCCTGCAGGGAACGACACAGTGAAAGTGCCACCCCCTGCGGGGTTTTGTAGAGACACGCGGATGTTCCTAAACCGTATGCTAAAGCATACGGTTAATAACGTGTCGTCCCTGCGGGACTGCCCGGGAGGGGGGTCGTCCCTGCGGAACGGTACACCGGGAAACGGTTACAGCTTACTTATTTTGCATCACTAAACAATTAAAAAAACGTAAAAACATGAAACCCAACAACGTATTAATTCATGCCGCTGCCCTTGCGCTGCTTGCTTTTCCGGAAAGTCAGCTTTTTTGCCGTAGCGCCCGCCCCTGTGGCAACAAACGGCATTGAACTTGTAACGAGCGGCGGCTACTACACCGGCTACCCCTCGTTTACGGTTACCACGTTGGCTTCGCCCGCGCAGCAGCTGGATATTTGCGTGGCCTCGGCGCCGAACTGCACCGATACCGCCAACGGCGGTAAGGTACACCTGAATTTCACCCATGCCATGGCAAAAGTGAAATTCTCGGTAAAGTATGTTTCGGCTAAAACCTTTGGCGTTGTGCTGGGGCAGCTGAAGTTCTCCGGCATTTATACCGGCAATACTCTGCAATTTACCTCGTCGGGATTTGCATGGGGTGCGCCCACAGCCACAGGCAGCTACACCTTATCCGTAGTGGAGCGCAGCCTTGTCGGTACGCCTCTGATAAAAGCCGACGAGGCGGGTGATACCCAAGTTTCGACCGAAGCCGGTATGCTGCTGCTCGTGCCGCAGACCGTATCCGGCGCAAAGCTGGAGGCAACCTTTTGGGTAGGCGACACGGCAATCGTAAGGGAAATCACCATGCCGAAGCAGGTTTTGGAGGCGGTGGAATCTCACGGCTACAGCCTGATAATGAACGATAACGGCATATTCGACGTGCTCAACGAAACGCAGTGGGATTGGAGCTACACCGGCGACTGGCAGACCTTCGTCGCCCCCAAAAGCGGCACGTACAAGCTCGAGGCGTGGGGCGCAGGCGGGCCTATCACGTACGACGGCAAAGGAGGTTATGTACGCGGGACGCTTACCCCAACTTGGGAAGAATTACCCCGAAAATGTCAGGAAATGGGCTAATCTGCGTGTACGTTCAATTCATAAGCAATTCATAATAAGCGCATTGTAAAAATTAGCTTTTGAAAAGTCATTTGTAGTCCCAGAATATTTTTATTGGTGTTGCTATTGCCGGAAAAATGTATTATCTTTACGGCAAATTTTACGGCGAAACTTTAGTGTAGCATTATGTTTATTAAGAAGATAGATAAAAGCAACCCGAAAAAAGGCAAGGTGTACTTCACTTACCGCCTGTGCGAATCATACCGTATTGATGG
>JAISGH010000058.1 GCA_031263185.1 Prevotellaceae bacterium
GGGTCAGCGTCTTTTCCCTGCAAGTTGTAAACCAACTCGGCCAGCTCATTTACTTGTGCCTGTAGCCGGTCGTTTTGTTCACTGAGCTCCTGCACGGCTTTCACTAAGGGAACAACAAATTCTGCATACCGCAATCCGTAGATGCCTGCTTCATCCACATCCACGCCGCTGAAATCATAGCCGATACTTTGGGCTGTCTTTTCTACGTCCTGCGCGATAAAGCCGGTTTGCAGTTGCTTTTCTTTGGTCTCTCTTGCCTTTTTGTTTATGTCTATCAATTCTTGAGATAGTTCTTCTTCGCCAGTTTTTTTTGTTTTGTCTATTTTCAGCAAATCGCCTATGGCATCCAAATCCAGGTTGTAGGTAACCGGCTGTAGGCCGTTGATAAAGGCAAGACCCGGCACGTCCGTGCGGATGTTTTTATTCGTCCGTCCGTCCGAGAGGTTAGTCCACCCAGCATAACCGCCAATGCTGGTAACGCTACTGTTGCCAATTCTTACCTGGTTGTTTGAAGTAGGTGTTGTACTGTAACCAATGGCAGTAGTATTGCTTAGATTGTTGCCGGTAGCATTTGCAAGATAACCCAAAGCGGTATTGTAGCTGCCCGTTGTATTGGAGTAAAGCGCATACCTACCATTGGCAGTATTGTAGTTGCCCGTTGTATTGTAGTAAAGCGCACAAGTACCAGTGGCGATATTGTAGTTGCCCATTGTGTTGTTGTAAAGCGTTAAATATCCAGTGGCGATATTGTGACTGCCCGTTGTATTGGCATCAAGCGCTGAATATCCAATGGCGGTATTGTTAGCACCCGTTGTATTGGAGTAAAGTGTATAAGTGCCAATGGCGGTATTGTAGTTGCCCGTTGTATTGCCGGAAAGCGATCCGTATCCATTGGCAGTATTGTGGCTACCCGTTGTATTGTGGTAAAGCGCGCTGTATCCAAAAGATACGTTATAATTTCCACTCCTTCCCGTAGATCCGGCCAAAACACCGTTCACCTTGAAGGTAATGGGAACGTTGCTGGTTGTACCCAAAAAGTTGGATGTGCTTTCCAAGTAAATATTACCGGTAGCATGCGTATTTCCTGCCGCATCAACTTTAAGCTGTGCCGACACATTCGCTACAAGAGCGAAAGCCATTGCTGTTAAAATAAATTTTTTCATGATTCATTCATTTTTTGATTAGTAAAAGGATTTCTGTATGAGTTTAGGTGAAAAAAATAAAATTCAAAAAAGAAAGAGAATGAGTGGAAATATTAATTTCCGCTCATTCTCCAAACAATGCTGCCTGTTTTTTATTGCAGCTTAAATACAATTGGCACGGTATATACTACCGGCACTGCGCGGCCGTTGTGGCGGCCGGGTATCCACTTGGGCATGGTGCGCACCACGCGCATTGCCTCTTCGTCGCACACGCGGTCAATGCCCTGAAGCACCTCCACTCTATCCACCGAGCCATTCTTGGTTATCACAAAGCGGATAACAACTCTGCCCTGTATGTTATTTTCTGCCGCCAGCGGAGGGTACCTTACCTGCTCGGCCAAGTACTTTCTCAGCGCGTTGTCGCCGCCCGGAAATTGGGGCATTTGCTCCACCGCCAGGAACGGCTGCTCATCTGCCACCACCACCTTATGCTGCTCCAGCTCTGCAATATCCACCGCGTTGGGGTCGTTGTCGTCGCCGGTGATGTTGGCTATCGAGATGGTAACCTTTGTTTCGCTGAGGTGCTCCTGCGAGGCCATCTGCTCGTCATCCCGCACCTTATCGTCCTCCGTAATCACGGGAGGCGTAAACTTTATGGACGACTTCAGGGGTGGGGGAGGGGGGGCTTCCGGCTCCGTTTTGATAACTTCCTTTGGAATTTCCGGTGCCTCTTTAATGGTCGCCAATTCCACCTGCGTATCCACTCCGCCCAAGTATTCGCGCGTTTTTTTGACCGTTTCTATCAAAACCGGAAGTAGCGCTACAATTACAGTAGCCGCTACCATAATCAGCAGCGCTAACACATGGCGGCGCCACGAGGTACGACGAAGATAGAATGCTCCGTATGCCTGATTTTTTCCTTCAAAAATCAGCTCTGTCCATTCTATTGAGTTCAACTGTGCATCTTTTCCCATTCTTTGATTACCTTATTACTTTAGTATTATTTTTGTAACCTGAGTATTAACGGGGTATCTCCCGCTCGGAGCCATACACTCCCTTCGTCAAGTAGTTTTGAAGCAGGAAAGTATCTCCCTCGCTCATTTCTACAATTGCGTATTTGCCAATGCTGCATATTTGCATTTCGTCCAGCACGTCCACCAAGTTGCGGTACGTGGACTCATCGGTTGGCTTGATTACGACTACTTGGCCGTCGGGGTCATCCTTTATTTTTGCCGACTGCTCCTTAAAATCAGCCTCGTTGATTTCCTTGCGAAGCTTTTGCCGCTTGAGCTCAAGCATTTGTCGAACAGCGTCAGCATTCCGCTCCAGCAGGATAGCGCGAAGGCCGTCCGGCGAGTAGTCTGCTTCCTGAAGTGAATTGTAGTCTTGGTATTTTGTGTTATCAACCTTACCAAAGTAGTAGTAAACCTTATCGTCCTTACCCAGCAGCAGCGTGATTGCTTTGGAGTCCTTCACCTTGTTTTTTTCGTCGTCATTAATAATCTGTTCGTCCTTAACGGGCAGAACGAGATCCATAATTTGAGGCTTACTCAGCGAGGTGCAGAACATGAAGAAAGTCAGCAGCAGCATGTTCATGTCCACCATTGGGGTAAAGTCCACTCTTAAATTCAACTTTTTTGGCTGACCTTTTTTGGCGCTATGTCCTCCGCCACCGGTATTAATTTCTGCCATTTTTTTTAGTTTTTTTAGATTTTAGATTTCAAATTTTAGATTTCAAATTTTGGATTTCAAATTGTACGCTCACCTCACTATGAACATGCTTGGCTCGCCTCTTAATTCAAAATTCAAAATTCAGAATTCAAAATTTTGGACTTTTAAAACCCTTCGGGCATGTTACGCAGCGTGGTAATCAAGCTGAAGCGGTTTTCTTTTATATCCTGAAGCGTGGACGTTACCACCCGCACGAGCGGGTAGGGCGTTGTCTGGTCGGCTTTGATAGAGATGGACAAATCGCTGTTTACGGATTTGGCCGTTTGTATCCATGTCGACAGCTGGTTGTTTGCGCTGTCGGCAGGTACGCCGTTGCTTTGGCGGAGGAGGGCTCTTTGGTCCTCCATGTCCAGCGAGAGGTACTCCTTCAGCTGAGCAATCGAAACGCCTACAAAGGTTGTTGGCTCTATGAAGTTGGCTTTTTCCTGCTCGCTAAAGGCAATGCTGTAGCGCGCCCCCATCTTCTCAAGTATTTCCCTTTTGTCGTTTGGACGGTCAAAGTTCAGGAATATTTTTCCCGTAGGCTCTATCAGCACTGTGATAACGTTGTAGTCCGGGACTTTGGTTTCCATTACGGATGCCGGCGTAATTACCTGAACCGGCTCTATGGGGATAAAGTTTGCCGTCAACATGAAGAACGTCAGCAGCAACACCGTAACGTCGCTCATTGCCGTCATGTCAATAAACGTGTCCCGCTTTTTGGTTTTGATCTTACCCATATCGTTTACTTTTTCTTATGCTTTGAAAAACTTTCCGGTGTCATTCGGCTTACTTTTCGTGCTTAGTAGCGTATGTTTGTCCTACTGCAAAGCCTACTTCGCCTACAGCGTTGGTAATATCCTGCACTTTTGCCGAGAAGAAGTTGTACACAACGATAGCCAGGGCGCCTGTTGCAATACCCATAGCCGTGTTCATGAGGGCCTCCGAGATACCAAGCGAAAGAGCAATGGAGTCGGGAGCGCCTTCGTTTGCCATAGCGCCGAATGAGCGAATCATACCAAGCACCGTACCCAGCAGCCCGAACAGGGTACCCAGCGACGAGATGGTAGCAATCACGTTCAGGTTTTGCTCTAGGTAGGGCAGCTCCAGCGCGGTGGCATCTTCAATCTCCTTTTCGATAACTGCCGCCTTTTCGTCGTTGCTCAATTCTGCCAGCTGCTCCACATCGCGGTAGCGCACCAACCCGGCACGAAGAATGTTTGCAACGGAGCCTTTTTGCTTGTTGCATAGCTGCTCGGCGCCATCAATGTCGCCAGCTTTCAGCTTTACTTTAGCATTGGCCACAAACTTTGTAATGCTGCCGCTTCCGCTTGCTTTGCTCAGCGCAAAAAAGCGCTCTACACCCAATGCCAACACTGTTAGCAACAGCGTCATCACAATTGGGATAATAAATCCACCCTGATACAGGGTCCCAAATATGTTGCCATCAATGGGATGCCCTTTATCATCAAACCTGCCGTCCGCTCCGCAGAACAGGTAGAAGAATAAGTGCGCAACAATAGCACACACCACGACAACAATCATCGCGGAAATACCTTTTTTGTAATCTTTCTTTTCTTTCGGTTGTTTGGCCGATGTTTTGGCCGTTGGTTGACTCATAGCGATACTTTTTTTAATGGTTAAAAATTTGTTTGTTTATTGGTTTTAAAATTAATGCAGAAAAAAACTGTTTTCTTTTGAGCAGCCCTACTCTATGGTAAATAGAGCACATGATTGTATAAATTTCATTTTGCGAAAGTAACTCTTTTTGTTGAATAAGCAAATTTTTTTCTTGCAACCTCGCATAATTAAAATGTTAATTTTATTCGATAAATTCATAATTTACTGATAACCAGGTTGTATTTACGTGTAAAAAAAAGGAAATTTTTTTTATGGAAAAGTGTTAAATGCGCGATTTGCCCTATTATGCCTACTGCAAAATCAGCGAGCTGTCGCCATAGCTCAAAAATCTGAAGTCGTGCTCCAGCGCGTAGCGGTAAATATCTTGCCAGCGGTTGCCCGTCATGGCGGCAACGAGGAGTAAAAGGGTGCTTTGAGGCTGGTGAAAGTTGGTCACCATACCCCGAACTGCACGAAAGCGATAGGGTGGCGCTATCAAAATTTGCGTACTTGCCGAAATATGGCTTAACTCATTTGTTTTTAAATAATTGATGATTTTATCAACAACGTTTGATATGTCAAAATTTGATTTATTTTCATACGGTATCCACTGTTCAATGTTTGGTTGTAATGCATTGTTTTCCAACAAATTTAGCCCAATCCAAAACAGGCTTTCCAGACATCTTACAGAGGTTGTCCCCACTGCTACTACTTTTTTGTGCGATTGCTGCAATTTCATGAGAGTTTCGAGGCTTACCTCAAAGCGCTCGGCATGCATTTCATGCTCCTGTACAGCGCTTGCTTTTACGGGCTTAAACGTCCCTGCCCCAACGTGGAGCGTTACTTCGGCTGTATCTATACCTTTGCCCTTGAGATTGCTCAGCAGGTCTGGCGTAAAGTGCAATCCCGCTGTGGGGGCGGCTACCGAGCCTTCGTATTTTGAGTAAACCGTTTGGTAGCGCTCGTAATCGGCATTTTCGGTCGGGCGGTGCAGGTAGGGCGGGATGGGCAGCACACCGGCAGCTTCGAGCACTTCTGCAAAGGTAAGCTCGGCGGCGCTCCACGAAAACTGCACTGTAGCTTCCCCGTCCCTTACGCTCAGCTTGCTTGCCGATAGCGTACAGGTAGCGCCGTTGTGCGTAAAGGACAGGCATAAATCTTCCTCTTTCCAGCGCTTGAGGTTTCCCACAGTGCAAATCCAGCTACACTCCTTTTTTGCTGCAAGCGACTGGGCATAGCTGCTTGGCTTGCAAGGCTCCAGACAAAAAACTTCGATTGCCGCTCCGGTGCTGCGCCGGAACATTATCCGGGCGCGGATAACCTTGGTGTTATTAAACACCAGCAGCGTTCCCTCCGGCAGCAGCTCGGGCAGGCGGGAAAAAACAGCTTCGCTGATGCCGTTACGGTCAAAAACCAGCAACTTCGAAGCGTCGCGCTGAGGCAAAGGATACTTTGCAATACGCTCGTCGGGAAGATGGTAGCTGTAGTCGGCTATGCGAATTTGCGGTATCATTTCTCCATGACTGTACTTTTCATTTAATTCCGGAACACCAGCTTGTCGCCAAAGTAGTCCACAATCACCTCGCGGTCTTTGTTGATGCTGTTGGCAAGCAGCTGCTTTGCCAGCTCGTTCACCAGCTCCTTTTGCAGCACACGCTTTACGGGACGTGCTCCAAATGCGGGGTCGTAGCCTTGCTCCACCACCCACTTCATGGCGTACTCGCTCAGCTTGATGCGCACTCCGCTTGCGGCAAGCATTTTTTGTATTTGCTCCAGCTGAATTTTTACAATCTCCTCAACGTCGGCGCGGGTGAGCGGGGTGAACATGATAACCTCGTCCACGCGGTTGAGGAACTCCGGGCGCACCGACTGCTTGAGCAACTCCACTACGTCGAACTTGGTGCGCTCCAGCAGGCGCTCGCGGTTGGCGTCGGTAAGCCGCTCCATGTTCTCCATGATGATGGACGAGCCAATGTTGGACGTCATGATGATGATGGTGTTCTTAAAGTTTACCACGCGCCCCTTGTTGTCAGTAAGCCGCCCGTCGTCCAGCACCTGCAGCAGCGTGTTGAATACATCGGGGTGTGCCTTTTCTATTTCGTCGAGCAGCACCACCGAGTAGGGCTTGCGGCGCACAGCTTCGGTGAGCTGCCCGCCCTCGTCGTAGCCTACGTATCCGGGAGGCGCTCCAATCAGGCGCGATACGGAGTGCCGCTCTTGGTATTCGCTCATGTCAATGCGCGTCATCAGGTTTTCGTCGTTGAACAAAAATTCGGCAAGCGCCTTGGCAAGCTCCGTTTTTCCTACGCCGGTTGTGCCCAGAAAGATGAACGAGCCTACAGGCCGCTTTTCGTCCTGCAGGCCGGCACGGCTGCGGCGCACCGCGTTGGCAACGGCGGCTATGGCTTCGTCCTGCCCCACCACGCGCCGGTGGAGCTCCTTCTCGAGCTGGAGCAACTTGTCGCGCTCGCTCTGCAACATTCTGGTAACGGGAATACCCGTCCACTTTGCCACTACCTCTGCCACGTCCTCCGGATCGACCTCCTCGTTGACCAGCGTAAACTCGCTCCGGTGATCTTCCTTGAACTTGGTAAGCTTTTCTATTTCGGCTTCCGCCTCGCGGATTTTTCCGTAGCGCAGCTCAGCCACCAAGCCGTAGTTTCCTTGACGCTCGGCGCTCTCGGCTTGCAGCTTGTACTCCTCAATGAGCTGCTTGCTCTTTTGAATTTTGTCTATCACGTCCTTTTCCTGCTGCCACTGGCCGTTGAGTGCGCTGCGCTGCTCGTTGATGTTGGCAATTTCGAGGCTTAATTCCTCCACCTTTTTGGTGTCGCCCTCGCGCTTGATAGCCTCGCGCTCGATTTCCAGCTGCCGCAGCTTACGGTTTAGCCCGTCAATGCTTTCGGGCACGGAGTTCATCTCAAGGCGCAGCTTGCTTGCGGCCTCGTCAATCAGGTCGATTGCCTTATCGGGCAAAAAACGCGCAGTAATGTAGCGGTGGCTCAGCTCCACTGCGGCAATAATAGCGTCGTCCTTGATGCGCACCTTGTGGTGATTTTCGTAGCGCTCCTTTAGCCCGCGCAAAATTGATATGGCGTCTTCGGGCGAAGGCTCGTCCACCATTACGGTTTGAAAGCGGCGCTCAAGCGCCTTGTCTTTCTCGAAGTATCTTTGATACTCGTCGAGCGTGGTAGCCCCTACAGCGCGAAGGTCGCCCCGCGCCAGCGCAGGCTTCAGGATGTTGGCGGCATCCATGGCTCCCTCGCTTTTTCCGGCCCCCACCAGCGTATGTATCTCGTCGATGAAGAGGATAATGCTGCCGTTGGATTTTACCACCTCGTTCACCACCGATTTTAGCCGCTCCTCAAACTCTCCCTTGTACTTTGCGCCAGCAATGAGCGCCCCCATATCGAGCGAGTAAATCAGCTTCGATTTGAGGTTTTCGGGCACATCGCCGCTCACAATGCGGTGCGCAATGCCCTCGGCGATGGCGGTTTTTCCAACGCCCGGCTCGCCAATCAGTATGGGGTTGTTCTTGGTGCGGCGCGAGAGAATTTGCAGCACGCGGCGTATCTCGTCGTCCCGGCCAATTACGGGGTCGAGCTTACCGGTGTGCGCCTGCTCGTTGAGGTTAATGGCAAAGCGGTTGAGCGCGTTGTACGTGTCCTCAGCCGTTTGGCTATTGACTTTTGCGCCCTTGCGCAGGTCGGCAATGGCCGCTTTCAGGTCTTTTTCGTTCACGCCGTTTTCTTTGAGCAGCTTTGCCGTGCTGTCGTCTGCTGCAATCAGGCCGAGCAGCAGATGCTCTATTGCTACAAACTCGTCGCCCATGTCTTTGGCAGCAGCCTGCGCCTTTTGTATGGCGGTGTTGGCGGTAGAAGCCAAATATGCTTCGCCGCCGCTGACTTTTGGGTAGGTGGCAATTACTTTGTCCGTAGCTGACCGCAAGGCAACAACGTTAACGCCCAGCTTGTTCATCAGGTAGGAGGTAACGCTTTCGGCGTCGGCCAGCGTTGCCTTGAGCAGGTGCGCCGTTTCAACAGCCTGATGCCCGTATCCCTGCGCAATAGTGATAGCTTGCTGCATAACCTCCTGCGCTTTTATGGTGAAAATGTTTAAGTTCATATTATTTCAGATTTCAGATTTCAAATTCTACCCTCTCCCCCTCCTCAACTCAATTCAACTCTTGAAATTCTGCAAAAAACTTGCCACAACAAAAATAATGACATTTTGTCACATGCAATGACGGGTTGAAAAAGAATTTTTTTGTACATTTGTGCTTTCAACAGCGCTTTTACAAAAAAAATAATCGGATATGGATAAGCAACAGAAAAAACTGCCTGAGGGCATACAAACATTTGAGAAAATCATTAACGAAGGGTATATCTATGTTGATAAAACCCGAATGTTGGTTAATTTAATTGAGAAAGGAAACGTATATTTCCTGGCTCGCCCCCGCCGTTTTGGCAAATCGCTTACGCTTTCTACGTTAGAGGCAATGTTTCAAGGTAGAAAAGAGCTTTTCAAAGGACTGTATGCCGAAGAGTGGCTCAATCGTCCCGACTTCAAACCAAGCCCCGTTATTCGGTTGAGCTTGAATAAAGTGACTACCAGACAGGGGTTTGACAATATTACCATTTCATTGAACGATCATATTCTGGAAATTGCAAAATTGTTAAAAGTCGAAATTTCCAATTCAAATATATCGGGTGTACTGTTCAAAGAATTGATTATAAATACTTTTGAAAAATACAATGAAAAAGTTGTCATATTAATTGACGAATACGACAAGCCTTACATCGACTACATTGACGATCTCGTCGAAGCGGAAAAAGTGCGGGAACTGCTGGCAAATTTTTATGTACAAGTAAAAGCAAACGACGAATACACCCGTTTTGTTTTACTTACGGGTATTTCCAAGTTTGCCAAACTCGGCGTTTTTTCGAAACTCAACAACCTGACCGATATTTCTTTGCGAAACGAATATGCTGCCTTATGCGGGATTACCCACGAGGAGTTGCTGCAAAATTTTCCCGATTATCTGGAGCTTACTGCCGAAAAAATGAAGATTACAACAGATGAACTCATAGCTAAAATGGAGGATTTCTACGATGGCTTTTCGTTCAACGGCGCCGTAAAGCTCTATAACCCGTATTCTATTCTCCGCTTTTTTGGGGACGGATTTTTCGGTAACTACTGGTTCGACGGCGGCACTTCGCAAATGATTGCTACTTATCTGAAAGACAAAAATATAATGGTCGAACAGTTCCGCAGCTATCCCGTCTCACTGGAATTTGTGCAAAATCCGGGAGAAATAGATTCAGCGCCAATCGAAGGATTTCTGTACCAATGCGGCTTTCTCACGTTGCGCGAAGGAATTACAAGTGATTTTTCGCTGGATTATCCCAATCGGGAAGTGCTGAACGCTATGTCGAGGCTCGTTTCCAACAATCTTTTAACGCGAAGAGACAAAGATTTTTTAAGATGCTACACCGATACGATAAACGCTTTATATACGTTAAACTACGAGAAATTAATATCGGCATTGAATCGGCTGCTGGCAAGTATTCCTTACGAAGATTACCGGCAGGAAGCAGAAGACAACATCATTTATAACGCCTATACTTTTTCTCCCAAAGAATGGTTTTACCGTGCAACTATCCTGACTTTCTTTCGCGGCTGCGGAATTGTGGCCATTGCGGAAATGCACACAAACAGAGGACGCGCCGATTTGGTATTAAACTACAAGGGTAAAATTTGGGTTATCGAAATAAAAGTCGCCTACAAAGGCGAAAATCCTGCCGCAAAAGCCGACGAAGCATACCGGCAAATTTTTGAAAAAAGCTATGCCAAACCTTACCCCAATGCCATTTGCATAGGTATAGCAATAGATGATGAAATGAGACAGATAGCAGAATATCGCATGTAGAGCGGCAACGCATTTACCGTGCGGTCAATCCATTTAATTTGCTTATGTTTGTAGCCATAGCATAGCGCGATTTTTTTGTTGCTAAATCATTCTTCAGTAAATCACAATGAAAAACATTAAATTTTCGGTAGCCCTGCTTTTTGTTGCAGGGATTTTAGCCGTTTCGTGCGGTGACCGGCAAAAATCGGTCGGTTACGATGAATTAAAAGCCAACTTCCAAACGCCGCCAACCGACGTGCGCGTTGGCGCTTACTGGTATTGGATGAACGATAATATTTCTGTCGAAGGCGTTCAAAAAGACTTGGAAGCCATGAAGGCGGCAGGCATTACCAAAGCCTTTATCGGGAATATCGGCGGCGAAACGCAATTTCCGGTCGGCAAGGTTCGCATTTTTTCCGCCGAATGGTGGGAAGTAGTTCACGCCGCATTGAAAAAAGCCACAGAACTCGATATTGAAATCGGGATGTTCAACTGTCCGGGCTGGAGCCAGTCGGGAGGGCCGTGGATAAAGCCAAATCAAACCATGCGCTACCTTGCTTTTGCCGATACCGTTGTAGCGGGTGGACAGACATTCAGCGGAATTTTGCAGCCCAAAGACAGCATTTTTGAAGACGTTAAAGCGCTGGCGTTCCCTGCGCCTGCCCGGCAGGTTTCCATAACAGTAACAACTCAAGCGCCCGGCTGGTCAAAAGAAAAAGTTGAATTTACCTTTGTTCAGTCCGAAAAAATACGCACACTCGAAATTGTTCCTCAAGCTCACTTCTCGGCCAGCTGCCGGTTGCAGGTAAAAAATGGAAGTGATTATCAAACCGTCAAGGAATTTGAAATTGACCGCACCCACGGTGCGCTCAACACGGGCTGGGATAAATTGGCGAAAGTCGTTGTAACTTTTCCTGAAATTGAAGCGCAGGAATTTCGCTTGCTTTTTGAAAATACCAGCTGGCACGACGCCGGATTTTCGGCAACGCTGACGGGAGATAATAAAATTGGGCGTTATCCCGAAAAATCGCTGGCAAAAATGACTTCAAAAAACCTGCCCGAATGGGATGTGTACCTGTGGGACGAAGAATCGTCCGATACAACGCTGTCTATTCCAACGGATAACGTGATTGACATTTCCGGCAATCTTGCTGCCGACGGCACAATAACGTGGAAAGTTCCCGAAGGAAATTGGGTAATCATGCGCACAGGAATGTCGCCCACCGGCGTTCAAAACGCACCGGCTACTCCCGAAGGGCGCGGACTGGAAGTTGACAAAATGAACAAAGCGCACGTTGCTTACCATTTTGATAATTTCGTGGGCGAGGTGCTGCGCCACATTCCCGAAGCCGACCGTAAATCGCTGAAATGGGTAGTGCAAGACAGCTACGAGATGGGCGGACAAAATATGACGGACGGATTTTTGCAGGAATTTCGGCAGCGTTACGGCTACGACCCAACGCCCTATCTACCGGCTCTTCAAGGATACGTGATTGGAAACAGGGAGCTCTCCGACCGCTTTTTGTGGGACTTGCGCCGCCTCGTTGCCGACAAGGTTTCATACGATTTCGTAGGCGGCTTTGCCGAAGTCAGCCATAAATACGGGCTTAAATGCTGGCTCGAAAACTACGGACACTGGGGCTTTCCGGGCGAATTTTTGCAGTACGGCGGACAGAGCGACGGCATTGCCGGCGAATTTTGGGCGGCGCAGAGCAACGACCGCTACGAACCGCGCATTGCCGCCTCCTGCGGACATATCTACAACAAAAATGTTATCTCCTGCGAATCGTTCACCAGCGGAGGCGTGGGCTATAAAATGTCGCCGAAAAACCTGAAATCCCTGCTCGACTGGTCTATGGCGGAAGGAATTAACGAGGCAATTCTGCACGTTTATATCCAGCAGCCCTACGACGACGAATTGCCCGGAATTGACGCATGGTTTGGCACCGAATTTAACCGCCACAACACATGGTTTTCGCAGATGGATTTATTTACCGATTATATCCGCCGCGCCAATTTTATGCTCCGTCAAGGCTTGAATGTAGCCGACGTAGCGTATTTTATCGGCGAAGACACCCCGAAAATGACCGGTATCCGTCATCCGAAAATTCCCCGCGGCTACGACTATGATTATATCAACGCCGAAATTATTTTGCGCGACATGACAGTAAGGAATGGTAAACTTGTTTTGCCGCACGGAACCGAATATAAGGCTCTGATACTTCCTCCTCAAACAACCATGCGTCCGGAACTTTTGCGCAAAATAGAGCAACTCGTAAAAAACGGCGCAACCCTCGTCGGTACGCAAATTCCCGGACGTTCTCCAAGCATGGAAAATTACCCCCAAGTCGACGAAGACGTGAAGGAAATTGCCAATAAAATGTGGGGAAACGCAGAAGCGGAAAATTCCCACCCCAACAAAAAAATCCAATATGGTAAAGGCCAGATTTTCCATAATGCAAGCTTGAAAGAAGTTTTTGCAGCATTGAACCTGAAACCCGATTTCCGAACGGAAGGAGCGCCCGACAGGGAGGTTTCCGGCAATGTCTTCGGCAAAGAAGCGGTAAGTCAACTTCCGCCCGTTCTCTATAACCACCGAACCGACGGCGATCGCGAGATTTATTTCGTTGCCAACCAAACCGAAAAATCGGTTGAGATTACGGCGCAGTTTCGCGTGTCGGGCAAGCAGCCCGAGCTTTGGAACGCCACCGACGGTTCGGTACGCCCGCTTCCGTCGTATAGCGAAAAAGACGGCATTACCACCGTTCCTTTGCGGTTGGATAATTTGGAGGGATATTTTATCGTATTTGTTCCAAAGGCGGCGAGGTCTGCAAAAGATGCGGAAAATTTCCCCGCTCCGGCTAAGACTGTCGATATTTCCACAGGCTGGACGGTTTCGTTTCAAACCGACAGCGTTCACAGAGGTGTAGAAAACATGAACTTTGAGGAGCTGAGATCATGGTCGGAAAACGACAATCCGCAAATCAAATATTATTCGGGAACGGCTATCTATTCCAAAAAGTTTGATTATACGGGTATAGAAACGGGCGCGAAGAACAAAGCCGTTTTTGTAGCATTTGAGAACGTATGCGACATGGCAAAAGTGAAAATCAACGGACAATACGCAGGTGGCTGCTGGACTGCGCCCTACCGCGTAAACATAACGAATTTTTTGAAAAACGGCGAAAACACAATTGAAGTAGAGGTCGTAAACAAATGGGGCAACCGCTTAATCGGCGATTCGTCCCTGCCTTTCGACCGGCGCAAAGTACGCTCTTACAGTACGGAATGGCGACACAATATGCCGTTGCAGGAATCGGGATTGATTGGAAAAGCGGTGATTGTGGAATATTGAAACGTATAATTCCGGGGAATAAATCATTTTTTGTACGTCAAAATAAAGATGTATTTTTGTGATAGTCATAATGTTATTTTATGAATAATACAGCAACCATCATAAACGACGGTATGAATTACCTTGTAGAAAAATTGGAAATTGTCGAAACGGAGATTTTCATATCCCAAATAATCAGAAAACCAATTGATTATACAAAATGGCAGAGAGAACATTACGCGAGTTTATCAGTAAGCGAGCTAAACAAAAAGGCAGTGGAATATACAAAAAGCAATCCTCTATCATGAAACACACATTATTTACCCTTTTAATTGCCGCGGCAATAACATCCTGCAACAAAAACACGGTCGCAGAATGGGTTGCGACAACGCCCACCGCCGCGTGGCAAACACAATCCGCGAGCGAAATTACTTTTATAGAGAATAGCTCCGCAGACGTCGAAATCCATACCGACAGTACCCTGCAAACCGTCGATGGATTCGGTGCCTGCTTCAACGAACTCGGCTGGACTTCCCTCGTCCTTTTGTCCGACGTGGAACGCGAAGCCGTTTTCAAAGAACTGTTCACAGCCGAAGGCGCAAACTTTACCATTTGCCGTATGCCTGTCGGTGCAAACGACTTTTCGCGCGACTGGTATTCCTACAACGAAACCGACAGCGATTTTGAAATGCGCAACTTTTCCGTCGAAAACGACCGCGAAACGCTGATACCGTTCATCAAATCGGCGCAAAAGTATAACCCCGCATTAACGATTTGGGCTTCGCCGTGGAGTCCGCCGACGTGGATGAAAGAAAATCGGTTTTACGCCTGCGCGCCGCTTAGCAATTTCTTTGACCAGCGTTTCGTGACCGACATTCAACCCGAACAGGTGCGCCGCGAAGGAGACAACATGTTTATAACGGAAGATAAATACTATGCCGCATACGCGCTCTATTTCCGAAAATTTATCGAAGCCTACCGCACCGAAAATATCCCCGTTTCGATGGTCATGCCGCAGAACGAGTTCAACTCCTGCCAGCCGTTTCCGAGCTGCACGTGGCAGGCGGCGACGCTTGCCGAGTTTACCGGAAAATACCTTGTGCCGGAGATGAAAACGATTGGCGTTGAGGTGATGTTTGGCACCATGGAGCGTCCCAATCCCGCGCTCGTCGATACCGTCCTGACGTCGGAAGGTGGCGATTATATCAGCGGTGTCGGCTTCCAGTGGGCGGGAAAAGAAGCGCTGCCAAGTATTCACAACCGCTATCCGAATTTGAAAATATACCAAACCGAACAGGAATGTGGTGACGGGCAAAACGAATGGGAAGGCTGCGCCTACTCGTGGGGACTGATGAAACACTATTTTATGCACGGTGCAAACGTATACGATTACTGGAACATCTCGCTGCTCGAAGGCGGTATGAGCCGCTGGGGATGGACGCAAAACTCGCTCGTAACGGTTAATGAAAATGACAAAACATTTCGCTACACTTATGAATATTATTTGCTTAAACATTTCAGCCATTACGTGCTGCCCGGAGCGAAAATGCTCCAAACAGCAGGAAATTTCGATAATCTTTTGGCGTTCCGAAATAAAAATGGGAAAATCGCAGTTGTAATTTATAACGCCGAACAGACGGAAACAACAAAAACCGTAAAAGTCGGCAGGCGCGTTTTTGAAGTAAAGCTTAAACCGCAATCAATAAATACAATGATATTATAATAGTTAAGCACTAAAAAATACAGCAATGAAATACTTTAACATAGCAGGCCCATGTAATAGTTTGGAACATTACATGATAGATGCCGCCGCCCGGTTGCAGGGTGTCGAACAACTGATAGACAGAAAACAATATTTTGTGATTCACGCCGCGCGGCAGAGCGGGAAAACAACCTACCTGAAAGACCTGACCGATCGACTTAATGCAGACGGACAGTATTATACCCTGTATTGCTCGCTGGAAAGCGCGCAGAACATTGTTAAGCCGGAAGAAGGGATACCGCAAATTGTCCGGAAAATAAAAAATCAGCTTCGGCTTTCGAACATCCCCCACAAAGCGGAATTTGCCAAAGATGCGGATTACAGCGATTTTACAAACGTTCTGAATATGGAACTCACCTTGTTTTGCATGTTGTTGGACAAGCCGCTGGTCATTTTGTTCGACGAAGCAGATTGCTTGAGCGAAGGGACGTTGATTACTTTTCTCCGGCAGCTGCGCGATGGTTACAACAGCCGTCCGGGGCAGGCATTTGTTCACTCAATAGCCTTAGTCGGCATGCGCAATATCCGCGACTACAAGGCTAAAATCCGTCCCGACAGCGAATCAATGGGCAGCGCAAGCCCGTTCAATATCGTTGCCAAATCTTTCACTTTGCAGAATTTCACCAAGGAAGAGATAATCCAACTTTACCGCCAGCATACCGATGAAACGAAACAGGTGTTTGAAGAAGATGCGATAGATCTCGTTTGGGAACAAACGCAGGGGCAACCTTGGCTGGTTAACGCTGTTGCCAATCAGGTCATTGTGGAAATGTTACACTCGGACTACACAAAGCCCATTACGGCGGAGTTAGTGAAAGAAGCCATCCAAAACATTATCCTCACCCGCCCTACGCATATTGACAGCCTGCTTGAGCGGCTGAAGGAAGAAAGGGTACGCAGAATTATAGAGCCGATGATTTTGGGTGAAGGGTTTATCAATAAAGATTCGGACGATTTTCTTTATACGAGAGATTTAGGGCTAATCCGCGTGGCTAATTCGTTAATAGAGCCAGCCAATCCGATTTATGCCGAAGTGATTATTCGTAAATTATCGTCCGACATGCAGGAAGAGCTGAAAAATCCGAAGTATCCCTACCAGCTACCCCGCTACCTGAAAACCGGTCGCCTCGACATGGATTTCCTGATGCGCGATTTCCAGCAGTTCTGGCACCTAAACAGCGATATATGGGTGGACATGTCAGATTATAAGGAAGCGGCGCCTCACTTGGTGATGATGGCTTTCCTGCAACGGGTGGTTAACGGCGGCGGGCAGGTTATCCGCGATATTGCGTCGGGGACAGGCCGCCTCAACCTTTGCCTGCTATACGAAAACCAAAAATATCCGATAGAGCTGAAAATACGCTACGGAAAAAAGTATCTGGAAGAAGGCCTCGAACAAACCGCCCGCTACATGGACTTGCACTGCTGCAACGAAGGCTGGATGGTAGTTTTCGACCGCCGAACGACCCTTAAATGGGAGGATAAACTCTACTTTAAGAAGGAAACGGTGGATGGGAAAACGGTTACGATAGTAGGAGCGTAAGAGAGTTAAGAGTTAAAAAATTAAAAACTAAGAGCTGTTACAATGAAACGCTTATTTTTATTTTCTGCATTTTACATTTTACATTCTACATTTTCCATTCCCCCCGTTTCCGCGCAGCGGCAAGTCGATGGCTACCCGCTGGCAAACTTCGGCTTAACGGTCAATGCTTCTGCCGATGGCTCCATGTTTGGAAATGTGCTGCAAAACACCGGTACGCTCGGCGAGTGGCTGATTGAAAAAGGCAGCGTCGATTTCTCTATCGAAAAAGGCGGCAAAAAGTATGCACTTTCGGAATTTACCGAAAAAAAGATAGAACGCCGGTTTCCCTTTGTACGCGGCAGCTATGCTAAATTGCACAGCATCGAGTCGAAACTTCAAACCCTTGCCTTTTGCCCGTTAAAAGTTGATAATACCCAAGTACCGGCGCTGCCGGTCATCATGCTCGAAATGGCATTTACAAATTCGGGTAAGGCAACCGACGAGTTTAATATCGTCATTGATCATGATTGCGACAATTTGGCAATCAGGGCAAACGCCGATCTATTGTCCGGCAAACAGGTTACCATTCCCGTAAAAATCCCTGCCGGAGGGGAAAAAACATTCCGGATAGCGCTCGCTTTTTACGATAGCGAGTGGATTAGCGCAAAGCAGCTTGGTAATGCCGGTGAAATTGCGCAGCTTGCAGGCGATAATTGGAATGAATTTTTGACAAACACGCAGGATTTTGAAAATCATATTCCCAAAACCGGCGACGCCGAACTCGACGAATACCTCCACTGGTACATGATTTCGGCAGTTTCGCTCACCCGCATCACCCGAAACGACGAAGTGTTGACCATGGGCTATGCCGAACTCAACCAGCGCGACAGCTACTGGACTTCGTGGCTGCATCTGGTTTTATATCCGCAGCTGGAAAAGAAAATGATAGACGAAAGCATAGCGTATCAACAGCCCTCCGGTAAAATCCCGACCTGCATCCTGCCGCTTATTGAGCGCGAAGACGATTTGGATATTAACGCATTTTTCATTTTACGTGCGTACAGATATTTCGACTTTTATAAAGATAAAGAGGCGCTTTCCGCGTGGTGGAAGCCGCTCAAAAAGGCGATGGACTGGCTGATTTCGCGCGATTTGCGCGGCAACGGCGTTCCGGCGCAGGAGTCGATGTGGGGCGACTGGAAAGATGTCGGTGGAATAGAAGGACGGCTTTATTCGCCGTTTGCGGTTATGACGTACCTCGCTTCGCTCAACAAAATGGTAGAAATGGCGGATAGCTTGGGCGATAGGGGAGCAATTGAAAAATACAGCGCCGCATATAAAAAGGGCTATGATTTTTTGAACAGGGATACAAAAGACGGCGGGCTGTGGAACGGTAATTTTTATTGCCAAATATGGAAAGACGGCAGCGTAAACGACCGCCTGCTGCAAGACCAGATGATTGGCGTTTTCTTCGACGTTGTGCCGAAAGAACGCGCCGAAAAAATTGCAGATAAATTAAACAGCCAGTCGCTTACCGAATGGGGCATTGCCGAAACAACGCCCTACTATCCTGCCCGATGGGGCTACAAACCTGCCACCTATCACAACGGCGCGGTGTGGCCGTGGCTGTCGTTTATGGACTGCTGGGTGCGGATTAAAATGGGGCGCAAAGAGGAAGCCGTTTCGCTTATTAAGCGTGTGGCAAAAGCCGATTTAATTGACTCGCACGACTTCTCGCCCAACGAGCATATAAATTCCATCACAGGCGAAAATCTCGGCTTTATCATTCAGGGTTGGAACGCAGGATTGTTTGGATTGGTATATTTTGGGCTGAAATGAAGCACATATTTCTCATTTACCATCTTTTTATCTAAATTTGCCACGAAAGAGAAAAACAACTAACGCTTTCGATTTAAAAATTATAGCTACAAATTAAAAAAACAATGAATAAAGAGAGGCTAAACCCGCTGAATGATTACCTGTTCATGAAGTACATGGGCGAAAAGGGAGATGAAGAGCAGCTACTTGCATTTTTGAATGTAGTACTGCAAAAAACAGGCCGGAACGGAATCGTTTCGGTAGAAATCGAAAAGGACAAGACTTTTACGGCCGAAATTATCGGCGACAAGTC
>JAISGH010000147.1 GCA_031263185.1 Prevotellaceae bacterium
ACACACACACACACACACACACACACACACACACACACACACACACACACACACACACACACACACACACACACACACACACACACACACACAGTGCTCAGCAAGTTACGTAATTCTACGTGCGCACGTAATATAGCAAATGTTTTTCAAAATTCGTACATAACCGCAGCATTACTTTGGGTAATGCGCGGTTTTTTTTGCGCACTTACGCTGGCGCGCTTACTAAAAGCTCGTACTGTACGAGGCATAGCTTTGTGCATTGGGAGCATGGTAGAGGGTTGGAAAGCGCGTACGCTTGTCCCGTATTATTCAATGCACAAAACTATGATACATACCATTATGAGCACAGCACAGGTCATGGAAACCCAACCTAACCCAAACGAAAATAGCGGCTTCCAAGTACTCTCAGTCGTTATACCCGCCTACAACGAAGAGAAAACCATCTTCCGAATTCTGCAAAAGGTGGCGGAGGTAAAGCTAATACACGGCATCCGAAAGGAAATTATTGTGGTTGACGACGGCTCGCGCGACGCTACCGAGCAGGAGGTCATGCGCTATAACGCACTGCATCCCGATACCCCTGCCGCTTACCACCGGCAGCCCGAAAACCGGGGCAAGGGCGCGGCTATACATCGCGGAGTAGCGCTGGCCAACGGCAGCTACATCGTGGTGCAGGATGCCGACCTTGAGTACGACCCAAACGATTACAACACGCTGCTGAAACCCGTAACCGACGGCATTGCCGACGTGGTGTACGGCTCGCGGTTTGCTGGCGGAAAGCCGCACCGCATCCTGTTTTTTTGGCACACCATAGGCAACAGGCTGCTCACTTTTCTGTCCAACGCTCTTACCAACCTCAACCTTTCCGACATGGAAACTTGCTACAAGCTCTTCGACACCTCCATGCTGAAAAGCTTGCGCCTGAAAGAAGAGCGCTTTGGCTTTGAGCCGGAGGTTACGGCAAAGATTTCGCGCGTACACGGCGTGCGCATTTACGAGGTGGGCATCTCCTACTACGGCCGCACCTACGCCGACGGCAAGAAAATAAGATGGAAAGATGGCTTCAGAACAATCTACTGCATCATCAAGTACAATATCTTCCATAAAAATATCTTCCATAAAAATATCTTCCATAAATAATACCTGACGATGGGATCCTCCAAGAAAAAACAGGCGAGCAGGCAGGCTAGGCAGCCCGCACCCCCCCGTAGCCCGAAGTGGCTTTACCGGACGGGAATGTTCATTATTGCCGTGGCGTACTTCAGCGCCTACGCCAAAGTCTTTGACCACAAGCCCGACATGGGCGGCGACAACATCCACTACTACGCGCTGGGAAATGCGCTGGCAACCGGCAAGGGCTATACCAACATCATGAGCCTCGCCGAAACTCCGCATAACCATTTCCCGCCCGGCTACCCGGCTATCGTCAGCCTCGCCGTACGCGCGGGAGCCGGCGTTGTCGGCGTCAAAGTCCTGAACGGTATATTCCTCTTCCTTTCCTGCCTTATCCTCTACCACCTCTTTTACCGGATAGCCAAAAACATATATATTGCCCTTTTTGTAAGCCTGCTGGTTGCCCTCAACAGCCACCTGCTGCGCTCAGCTACCATAATGATGAGCGAAATTCCTTTCCTGTTCTTCAGCTCGCTGGCGCTGCTGCTTTTTTCTTTCTTGCTGGACAGAAAAAAGTGCGACGTAAAATACCTGCTGCTTCTGTCCGGCGCAGCTGCCTGTACGGTTATTGCCTACTACATCCGCACGGCCGGCATAGCGCTGGTTTTGGCCCTGGCGGTTACGCTGACCGTTACGCTGATAGTAAACGTGTGGAAAAATCGGCACGCCTCATGGCGCAGCCTCCTTTCGGCAAGCAGGCCGGTGTGGATTGCCCTGCTCGCCATTGTGGCCTCTTTCATGCTGTGCAAAGCGCCCTGGGACGTACGCAACAGCCGGCTCGGCTTTAAATCCTCCTACATGTCCCAGCTATCAACGCAGCTTGGCGGAACGCGCATTAGCGACCTGAGCGGCTGGACCGACCGCGTAAAGAAAAACGCGGTGCGCTACGCCACCAAAGAAATCCCCAGCGGCCTGCTGATGGAGCCGGTGGACTACGACAAGCCGGCAGATGCCAAAGGCTGGATGCTGAGCGCAGCCCTGCTGCTGGCCATAGCGGCAGGATTGCTGCAGCTGAAAAAAAACGACCTCATCCTCTTCTTTTACGCAGGCGGAATGGCGGTAATCCTGCTTTTTTGGCCCGACATTTGGATATCTCCGCGATTTATGCTGCCCCTCATCCCCATTCTCCTGCTTTTGACGGTGATGGGGCTGGCAAAAGCGGGAAAGCTTTTGCTTGCCATGCTCAAAATAAAAACCGGTGGGAGTAGCATACCGGTAGCGATGGCCATTGTAGCAGTCGGCTTGCTTGCCTACCCCAACGGCTCCCTTGCCCTGAGCAATGCGGCAAGTATGGCCAAAGCCAAAAGCTATAATGCCGCCAACTCCGCGCCGGTGCTGGTAGAATACCTCGATGCTATACGCTGGGTGAAGGGCAATATCCCCAAAAACGCTTTTGTCTGCACGCGAAAGCCGGAGATTTTTTACCTCTACTCCGGCGGCAGGAAAAGCATATCTTTCCCCAACTACGCCACGCCGGAAGAGATAATGGCGTACCTGACCGACCATAAAATCAGCTACGTTATTATCGACAAATGGTTTCGCCATGCCTACGTAACCCTCATTCCGGCCGCACAAAAATACCCGCGCCAATTTAGAGTTGTTTGGCAAACGCCCGCGCCGAAAAAAGACACCGCGCCAACCTACGTGCTGGAGTTTATAGCCGATGAACAATCTGCGACGGGCGATGCCGTATAATTATATATAACTATTTGTATCTTTAACGCTATCAAATATTTACAAAACACAACTCTTCTTGTTTAATATTTAGTTGTTTGATTTTTCTTTGTATGATAGAGTTTTTCTTACCTTTGAGGCTTGAAAAACAGCCGAGCGCAGCGGCGATAAATTTCTTGCGGCAGCCTTTAAGCGATTTGAAACGGTCATCGCTTAAAATGCTGTAAATAAGCGAAACAATACTTGCGTAATAGTTGGTTATCATAATTTTGCGTATTAGAATAACCGCTAAATTTCTAATAATCAGCGAATTGCACAAATATTTTAACGCAATTTACTAATTAATTTGTTGATTTTTAATTGATTAAACCATTTTATAACGAAGTATTGTTCTATTAAATAATATAAGTATAAAAAAATGATAAAAAGGCAAATCGTAATTGTGCTTGTTCTGATTAGCGCTATAGCTACGGCTCAAACAACGCAAACCGTTAGAGGAAAAATACTTGACCTGCAAACGAGGCAACCTGTTATCAGCGCTACCATATTAGCCCAAAACCTTGACAAACATGCAGTCAGCGATAATGACGGGTCATTTGTATTGGAAAATATTCCTTTAGGGCGTCGGCATTTCATCATACAGCATACCGGATATGAATATTTGGAGCTGTCTAACGTGTCGGTAGATGCGGGAAAAGAAACCTACCTGGAAATTTTACTCGAACCTGCCATATTTGCGATAGACGAAGTAGTGGTAAAATCGGCAAAGCCCAAAAACCGTCCGATAAACGAAATGGCGGGCGTCAGCGCGCGCTCGTTCACCGTTGAGGAAACGGAGCGGTACGCAGGAAGCTTGGGCGACCCGTCGCGAATGGTGGCGAACTACGCAGGAGTAGTAGCTTCGGGCGACCAGCGTAACGATATTATTATCCGGGGAAACTCGCCAATGGGAGTACTCTGGCGGCTCGACGGCTTTTCGATTCCCAATCCAAATCATTTTGGCGCTGTCGGTACAAGCGGAGGGCCTGTCGGAATGCTGAATAATAATTTACTGAAAACATCCGACTTTTATACGGGTGCTTTTCCAGCCGAGCTTGGTAATGCTTTGGCAGGCGCTTTCGATGTCTATTTACGCAACGGCAGCGTCGAAAAGTACCAATTTGTGGGGCAAGTCGGATTCAACGGCTTTGAGCTGGGAGCCGAGGGGCCTGTTCCGATAGGCAAAGAAAGTTCATTTTTAATCAACTACCGCTACTCGACACTCGCAGTGTTCGACGCGTTGAGTATCAACATGGGGCTGGGGCGCGCCGTACCGCAGTATCAGGATATTTCGTTTAAGCTATCGCTCGGAAAAACAAAGTTGGGCGAGTGGTCGCTGCTCGGAGTAGCCGGCACGAGCTATATTGAGTTGCTGGACAAAGATAGCGAAGAAAATTCGTGGTCGTATGGCTTCACAGGGCAAAACACCCTGTTCGGTTCGGACTTGGCCGTAGTAGGCCTGACCAACAAATATACCATATCGGAGAGTACAACCCTCGAAACAAAGGTTTCGTATCAGGGGCAGCAGAACCGAACAACAATAGATACTTTTTCGGTAGCGCGGGTTTCATCTCCGCAGTACCGCTCAACTTTAAGCGAAAATAAATACGTGATTTCAAGCAAATTCAAAACAAGAATAAGCAACAAAAATATTATTGCCGCCGGGCTGACGTACAATCTGCGCCAGCCTGTACTGTACGATTATATTTACGCGCAATCGGGCGTGGTTACCTTGCGCGACAGCAAAATATTGACTTCCGATTTGGAAGCTTTTGCGGAGTATAAAAGAAACGTATCGCAGCATTTCAACTTTTATGCAGGGTTACACTACTTGCACCTGTTTTTCAACAGCACAGGCTCTGTGGAACCGCGAGTGGGATAAATTACAGAGTGAACGATCAGCACGGTTTCAGCCTTGGGTACGGCTTACATGGGCAGCAGCAGTCTTTTTTGTTTTACCTTCTTGAGCGGCGGCAGCCGGACGGAAGCGTTGCAATGACAAATCGGAATTTAGGCTTTAGCAAAAGCCACCATTTTGTTCTCGGATATGATTGGCTGCTGAATGTCAACTTACGGTTAAAGCTGGAGGCATACTACCAGCGCCTGTTCAACATTCCAATCACCGCAACCGATTCAACGTATTCAATACTAAATGCCGGCGACAACTTCTACATTCCCGAAGTCCACTATCTGGAAAATAAAGGCGCCGGAAAAAATTATGGCGTTGAGCTGACGCTTGAGCAATTTTTCGCAAAGAGCTACTACTATCTTCTTACGGCATCTCTTTACGAATCAAAATACAGAGGATCTGATAATGTTGAAAGAAATACAGCCTTCAACGGAAATTTTTCTTTTAACGCCCTGTTTGGCTACGAATGGAAAATCACGGAATGGCTGCGCCTGACATCGAATATTCGCGGCGTATGGGCCGGGGGCAAGCGGTACATCCCGATTGACCTGTCGGCTTCGGAAGCCGCAGGGCAGGCAGCGTATTTAAGAAGCGAAAGCTACCAAAACCGGTACGATGACTACTTGAAGATAGATTTAAGGGCAGGCGTAAAAATCTATCAGGGTAAAGTTACCCACGAATTTGCAGTGGACTTACAGAACGTAACCAATAACAATAACGTCCTGATGCAGAGCTACGATAAAAGCCGGAACGTAGTTAAGTATGAATACCAGTCGGGATTTTATCCTATGGCGCTTTATAGAATTTT
Source organism: Prevotellaceae bacterium (assembly GCA_031263185.1). Lineage (GTDB taxonomy): Bacteria > Bacteroidota > Bacteroidia > Bacteroidales > UBA932 > JAITMY01. Next base: position 5,604 of record JAISGH010000147.1, read on the forward strand.
GTTTTAAAAACGAATATTTTTATCACTAAACCATTTGCGACTATGGCAACATACAACTTAGACATAACAAAAGAGCATTGCCCGATGACTTTTGTGAAAACGAAAATCGAGCTGAGCAAGCTTCAAAAGGGAGACATCCTGAACGTAAAGGTGGCAGCAGGCGAGCCGCTGGAAAACATTCCGAGAAGCGCGGCGGAGCAAGGCTTCAACGTTTTGTCGGTAGCGGAAACGGAAACACCGGGTATTTACAGCATCAAAATAGGGATATCCAGTAAGTTATGAAAAAGGGTGGTGTCCATATTCTATTGATATGAAAATATATTTTGTCCGTAGGGCATTCATATCAATAGAACAGCGTATCGGCAAACCCGCTTTATTGCCCGTAGGGCATTCATCTCTTAGCTATGAATCCCCTATACGGGGAAATAGCGCACCGGTTGGCCTCCTTTCTTTTTGGACGGCCTTATTACTATGTTTATCTATACTTTTCAACTTCCAAAGCTACCTCTTTTTTTCACACTGCAAATCTAAGGTACGGGACGGTAAACGCGCTTTTGAAATATCTAATTTGTAATTATTAATTCGCTCATTATTATAATTTTATATTTTTATCTGTCTTATAACCCTTTGTTATTATTATATTTTGGTATAAGCGCTTAGACCTCCTATATTAATATTTTATTATTCACCCTTATCGGCTTATTACAAACCATTTTTTTTATGAGCAAATCGGAAGATAGACCCCACCATTGCCCGTCGATTGTACCTAAAATGATACTCATCAAGGTATCCCTGCATCCGTTTCTTTGAGCAGTGATGGTGGATAAAGATACATAAAATCTTTGGGCGGTCTAAGCGCTTATACCAAATTATATTTAACAAGGGTGGGAAACTTCAATTTGCTATATATTTTTAGGTGCTGATTGCCGAAAGCAAAGTAAAGTAGCGCTGTTGCTTTCATTTTCTTGAAAGTTTTTGAATTGGTACTGCAAAAAGGTAGCAATTTTTTCTTTACC
>JAISGH010000210.1 GCA_031263185.1 Prevotellaceae bacterium
ATTTTTATTCCTGTTTCATATTGTTTTTCGTCAAGAACAGCTTTTACTCTCAATCCTGTTTTTGTGGTTGTTGCACCGATTAACCCTAAAATTACCAGTAAACTTTCCAACGGTTTTCCTCGCCAATTCATTGATATATAAGAAAATAAGCGATGCTCTATCTTATTCCATTTGCTCGTCCCGGGAGGAAAATGGCTGACACATATATTCAATCCCGTTTCATTGGCAAATGCCTGTAGCTGCATTTTCCAAAGACGGTTTCTACTGCCGTTGCTGCCACCGCCATCGGCGGTAATATACAGATTTTCAGCATATTTATACAAATCCTTCCCCTCCTCATTCCACCATCTGCGAATTGTCGCAACGGCAAATTCAGATGTGTCTTTGCTTATTCCAACACTTATAAATCCCTTATTATTAGCAATATCATAAACTCCGTAAGGAGAGGCTTTGCCGTTTGTTTTATCAACAAAATCATAAACGTTTACAGCGACAGGATTTTTTACCGCTTGCCACTCCCGACCGCTGTTTTTATAGCTGCCGATTAATTCCTTTTTCTTACAGTCAACGGATATAACAGGCTGATTTACACCTATAAACGATTTCGCAGTATGGCTGATATATTCGAATTGAGCATCGCGGTCAACAACATGGTCGCCGCCTTCCTTAACTTTTCTATTGGTTTGCAAGCTGTAACCTTCCGAAGACAGTATTCGCCGTATCGTTTCGTGAGAAATTTTATAGCCGGACTGTTTTAACGAATCCTGAATATGTCTGACGCTTTTACTCGTCCATAACAATAACCGTTCAGGGTAACCAACAGTATGGGAATCAATAATTTGTTTTATTTTTGCAGCTAGTCCCGCCTGCCTGTCGGTTTCTTTTTTGCGGCCGCCGCCTTTTCTGCGAATATCCCTTGATGCCGCCTGTATTGAAGTATCTAAAAGTTCTTTTTCTCCGCGAGCAATCAGAAAACGACTTTTGCCAGACAAAGAGGCTATTTTTGTTTGACCACCCCAACCGATGCTTTGTGCTTCACTCGCAAGGTATATACGAGTTTGCCGTTCATCAAGCATGGGCAACATTGTTTCTATCCGATTTTTTATTTTTTCATCTTCCATTTATTGTCTGTCTTTTTGTGACGACAAAGGTAAGTCTTTTTTCTTAATACTCAAATTTATTTGATATATTTATTTATTGACAGTTACTAAGCGGAATGAACTACACCTACGCAGGGCTGGCTAACGGCGCAGAATATACCTTCAGGGTGCGCGCCGTCAATGCCGCGGGCGAAGGCGCGGAGGCGAGCGCCACGGCAGTGGCTGACGACGCGCTGCTGCGAACGCTCTCAATCGTCGTAAACATCAACGGCAAAGATAGCGTGCTGCTGCGTTGGGGGCGCGACTCCGTTGCCAAAGCAGGCGACACCATCTACCACCGCCTGCCCTGCGGCAGCGACGACCTTTACACGAAGCTCTACCGCCTCGATGCCCAAGGCCGCACGGTCTTCACGGGCAGCGCCTCCGCCCTCCGCTCCGGCCTCACCATGCCCGAAACAGCCGGAGTTTACCACCTCGTCCTCGAAGGCAGGCCGGCAGAAAGGTGGTGAAGGTTGCGGTAGGGCAAAGGAAATTTTGAATTGAAAATCGACGTAGTCATTTGCCGGAATCAATCATTCTTTATACTTTTGTAGCCTTTAAAAAGAATAAAGAAAATAAAAATGCGCTCTGCTATACTCCTTGTCAACGTTGGCTCTCCCAAAAAAGCTTCGCGCCGTGAAGTGGCAAAATTCTTATTCCGCTACCTGAACGACAGGCGGGTGGTCAGCCTGCCGTTTTGGCCGCGAACGCTCCTTGTAAACGGCGTTATTATTCCTGCGCGGCTGGGCAAGTCGGTGAGGCACTACCGGGAATTTTTTGCGAGTACCCCCCTTACGCTGCTGCACCACGCGCAGGCGCTGGAGCAAAAGCTCAACGGGCAGCTGCCGCGCGGGTACAAAGCATTTGTGGCCATGCAGCACAGCCACCCCACGCTATCCGGTGCGCTGCGCAGCATCCGAGAGGAGGGCTTCGACAGGATAGCGCTCATCCCGCTGTTCCCGCAGTACGCCGAGGCCACAAGCGGCTCCATAATCGCAAAATTCAGCCGAAAAGTGAAGGCGTGGAAAGCGCTGCCGGAAACGTCCGTTGTGGAGAACTTTTACAGCCATCCGGCGTACATTCGCGCGGTGGCCGATACGCTGCAAGGGTACGCCACAGGTAGCTACGACCACGTTATTTTTTCCTACCACTCGCTGCCCTTGACCCACGTTGCGCGCGCCAAAGGTACGCCGCGCTGCTACCCCACCGCCTGCGAAGCAACCTCGCGGCTGCTGGCCGAGCAGCTGAAGCTCTGCGAGGGTTGCTACACCACCACCTACCAGTCGCGCATGTCGCCGCACGAGTGGCTTGGCCCTTTTACCGACGATGTGCTGGCGCAGCTGGCGCGCGAAGGAAAAAAGCGCGTGCTGCTGCTCTCGCCCGGCATGGCTGCCGACTGCCTCGAAACGGTTCACGAGCTGGCGCACAAAAGCCGCGAGCTGTTTTGCGCCCGCGGAGGCTGTACGCTCGACGTTGCGCCCTGCCTCAACAGCAGCGACGCTTGGGTGGAGGCTTTGCTGGAAATTGCCGGCGTTACGGTTTGAGAATGTTGACTTGTAGCGAATTATTCAACCGCTAAAGGCGATACTTTTCGGGCAAGCCATAATATTTAACCAATAAAAAACCTTTTAGATTTTTGCAGAACACTTTTTTTTGTATTTTTACGCCCCAATATTTTAATTATTTGTAACATGGAACAGCAAAACGCAGGCAACGAGCTAAGCATAGAGCTCAAGGAGGACATCGCGCTGGGTGTTTACTCCAACCTTGCCATTATCACACATTCGGCGGCAGAATTTATTATTGACTTTGTGTCCATGCTGCCGGCGCTGGCCAAAGCGCCGGTGGTAAGTCGCGTCATACTCACGCCGGAAAACGCCAAGCGGCTCATGAGCGCATTGCAGGAAAATGTGCTGAAGTTCGAAACGGCGCACGGCATTATCAAGGTTGACGGCGGCGGGCTACCTCCCATCCCCATGAACTTTGGAGGCCCTACGGCGCAGGCGTAAAAGCAGCTGGCAAAGGCCGTATTTTGAGGATTAGGCGTTTCGCGCTGCTGCTTACCTTGCGGCAGCGGAGAGGTGTTATCTGCCCTTACGATAGCGCAGGCAGTAGCGTTGCAACTTTTTTACAAACAGATAAATTTACGATAGAGTTTATATTCAATAGCTGGATAGTGTGCCAAAAATGATTTTGGTGCAACGGTGAGGGCCGCTTGCGCCGTCCCTACGGGATGGCGCAAGTGTCTATTGAATATAAGCTCTGATATTTATTTCATTTTACACTCTCGTTTTACACTTTTATTTTACACTTTATGCCAAAACCATTGAAAATAGTCGTGCTGGCAAAGCAGGTGCCCGACACGCGCAACGTGGGCAAAAATGCCATGAAGGAAGATGGCACGGTAAACCGCGCCGCGCTTCCCGCCATTTTTAACCCCGAAGATTTGAACGCGCTGGAGCAAGCGCTACGGCTCAAGGATAAGGTTGCCGGAAGCGAAGTGCACCTCCTGACCATGGGGCCGGGTCGCGCTGCCGATATTATCCGCGAGGGCTTGTTTCGCGGCGCCGACGGCGGCGTGCTGCTCACCGACCGCAAGTTTGCCGGCGCCGACACGCTGGCTACATCCTATGCGCTGTCGCGCGCGCTGGGCAAGATAAAGCCTGACCTCGTTATTGCCGGACGTCAGGCCATTGACGGCGATACCGCGCAGGTGGGGCCGCAGGTGGCCGAAAAGCTGAGCTGGCCGCAGGTTACCTACGCCGAAGAAATTACGGCGTACAACGGCACGGAAGTGGTGGTAAAGCGCCGCCTTGAGCACGGCGTAGAAACGGTGAGCAGCACGCTTCCCTTAGTGGTTACCGTGCACGGCTCGGCGGCAGAGTGCCGCCCGCGCAACGCGAAAAACCTCATGAAGTACAAGTACGCCCGCACTGCCACCGAGCTGCAGGAGCATCCGGAGGCTACCCACGTGCAGGCGCTGAAGGGCAAAGACTACCTGCGCATCACGGAGTGGGGCGTTGCCGACGTGGGTGGCGACGAGCAGCAGTTTGGCCTGTCCGGATCGCCTACAAAGGTGAAGAAAATTGAAAATATCGTTTTTGCTGCCAAAGAGGTCAAACATTTGTCGGCCTCAGATAAAGATATTGACGAGCTGATGAAGGAGCTGATTGCAAACCATACGATAGGGTAGAGGGAACAAGAGAACAAAGGAAAAATAGAACAATAGAATTAAGGAAAAATAGAACAAAGGAATGGAGGCAACGAAATCGTTTCGAGGTTTGATGGTGTGGCAGGAGGCGCATAAATTTGTTTTGCAGGTTTATGTGCAAACAAAACAATTCTCTAAAGATGAGTTATTTGGGCTAGTCTCTCAATTTCGCCGTGCAGCCGTTTCCATTGCTGCAAATATTGCTGAAGGATATCCTAAGCGAGGTAAGAGCGATAAGTTACGTTTTCTAAATATTTCACAAGGCTCTTTGGAGGAGTGTCGTTACTACATCTTTCTTTCGCATGACTTAAAATATACCAGTGATAGCGGACAAACAATACTTGCAGGCTTGTTGGATAGCACCAGCCGTTTGCTTAATTCGTACTATAACGTAATTGATAAAAGCAGGTAGATTTGTTCTGTTATTCTGTTATTCTATTATTCTATTATTCTATTGTTCCATTGTTCTATAGTTCCATTGTTCTGTTATTCTATTATTCCATTGTTCTATAGTTCCATTGTTCCGAAAAATTAAAAACATTTTAATATACTTCATTAATGAATAACATTTTTGTATACTGTGAGATAGAGAATGGCAAAGTTGCCGACGTAAGCCTTGAGCTGCTTACCAAAGGGCGCGGCCTTGCCGAACAGCTCGGCTGCAAGCTGGAGGCGTTGCTCCTTGGCCATAAGCTTGAGGGGCTTGAGCAGCAGCTCTTCCTGTACGGCGCCGACGTGGTGCACGTTGCCGACGACGCGCGGCTATACCCCTACCTCACGCTGCCCCACACGGCTATCGTCAATGCGCTCATCCGGCAGGAGAAGCCGCAGATAGCGCTCATGGGCGCCACCACTATTGGGCGCGACCTGGGGCCGCGCGTGTCGAGCGCCCTGCACAGCGGCCTCACCGCCGACTGCACAAGCCTCGAAGTTGGCAACCATACCGAAAACAAAACGGGCAAGGAGTATAAAAATCTGCTCTACCAAATTCGTCCGGCTTTTGGCGGCAACATCATTGCCACCATCATCAACCCCGAGTGCCGCCCCCAGATGGCCACGGTGCGCGAGGGCGTGATGAAGAAAGAGGCGCTGCCGGCCCCAAAAAAAGGCGAAGTAAAAAAGGTTGATATTGGCAAAATTCTGAACGATGCCGATTTTGTGGTAAAAATTATTGAGCGCCAAGTAGAGGAGCGCAAGATAGATATTAAGGGCGCGGGCATTATTGTATCGGGAGGCTACGGCATGGGAAGCAAGGAGAACTTCCGGCTTTTGCACGAGCTGGCAGCAGCGCTTGGCGGCGAGGTAGGCGCTTCGCGCGCCGCTGTCGACGCCGGATTTGCCGAGCATGCGCGGCAGGTAGGGCAAACGGGCGTAACAGTTCGGCCCAAGCTCTACATTGCCTGCGGCATTTCGGGGCAAATACAGCACACGGCAGGCATGGAGCAGTCGGCAATGGTCATCTCCATCAACACCGATGCCAACGCCCCCATCAACCAAGTTGCCGACTACGCCAT
>JAISGH010000050.1 GCA_031263185.1 Prevotellaceae bacterium
TGTCGCTGTGCAGAGATTTTGTCAAAGACGAATTGCCGCAGCAGGTTGATATTTCCAAAGCCGACCAGATAGACCTTTTGAATAGATCAATAGGTTTTTTCAAGGAAAAAGACAGTTTCAATCTTGATGAATTTACCAACGAAGTAATGCAACAGCCGGATATCATACAAAGCTTTACCGAATACAAATCCGAGTATCAAAAAGAATTTGAATTGGATATAGCTGATAATTTTACTATTTCCGACAGCGCTGTTAAAAAACAAGCCCGCATATATAAAAGCGTCATCAAATTGGACAAAAATTTTCAGATCTACATTCATGGCAACCGCGACTTGCTTGAGCAAGGTAGCGATAAAAAAGGGAAATTTTATAAGATTTATTATCAGAACGAGAATTAAACCATTATGTCTTACAATCCAAACATTCATCATCGCCGCAGCATCCGCCTGAAAGGATACGATTACTCGCAGGCAGGGTTGTATTTTGTTACAATCTGTTGTCAGGATAGAATATGTCGTTTCGGGAAAATCGAAAATGGGGACATGATATTGAACGATTTGGGTAAAATTGCATACGATGAATGGATAAAATTACAGGAACGGTATCCCCGTGTATTATTGGATGTCTTTCAAATCATGCCGAATCATGTGCACGGTATTATTGGGTTGGATGATATCGTAGGGGCGACCCTTGCGGTCGCCCAAAATAATGCGAATACTCCCAATGCTCCCAATGCGGATGTGTAAAATATGATCGTGCAGACAAGGGCGGGGCAAGCCCCGCCCCTACAAGAAACACAACCATCGGCAACATTATTGGGGCATACAAATCGTTGGTAACAAATAAATGTTTGGAAATACATAAATTACGGAATGAATATATGGATAAATTTTGGCAACACAATTATTACGAGCACATCATCCGAAATGAGCAATCGTATCAAAATATTTCCGGCTACATTATTCATAATCCGGAAAAATGGCAGGATGATAAATTCTACCTCGAATAGCAGGAATTATTACATCCATAACAACCGCTGTTTTAGGTATTGAATCGGGGGTTCTGATTTTTTATTTGGTGGTTATTTGAAAAGATATAGCGTGTAAATCAAAAAATTTCATGTAAATTTGCCGAAAAATTATAGCCTCATTCACATTAAAAACCAACCATCAAAACAACATGGAAAAAGAGAAAATTATTGAGAAGCAGCAAGAGATCGTTCAGCTTGTGAAGCGTTTTTGCGACAAAAAATTAAACGAAGAGTACGCCGTGCTCGGTGAAAAATTGATCTGCAAGTTGGGACGGAAACGAAATGTGCCGTTTGCAACCGGACAAACCGCTATTTGGGCAGCCGCTGTCATTCACGCCTTAGGCACCATCAATTTTTTGTTTGACAAGTCAGCTCAGCCATACGTTTCAGTTGACGAAATCAACGACTTTTTTGGGACAAAGAAAACGACAACGGGAGGTAAATCAAAAGAAATTCGGGATCTGCTAAAGCTGAACTATTGGGATAAAGAGTTCTCAACACAGGATATGGCAAAGGGTAACCCCTATGCGAATCTTGCTACGGTTAACGGTTTTATCGTGCCCATAAATTCTTTACCGGAGGAATTTCAAACAATAGCAAGGCAGGCTATTGCAGAAGGCGGAAATATCTCATTCACGACGGAGAAATGACGTCTAAGTTAGAAATACGCAACACCAAAGCTGGGTTGGATGGCGTGTAGGGGCGACCCTTGCGGTCGCCCAAAATGCGGAGGCACAAAATGCGGTCGCCCAAAATGCGGTCGCCCAAAATGCGGAGGCACAAAATGCGGAGGCACAGACAAGGGCGGAGGCAAGCCCCGCCCCTACTAAATTTTTTCTTCTATCAGGTAGAGGTTGCGGTCGCCGGAGTTGCGTGCAATGAGCTCGCCTAAGTAGCCCGACATGAACAGCAGCGCGCCGATAATCATCGCCGTTAGCCCAATGAAGAAGTAGGGGCTGTTGGTGATGAGGGTTGCCGAAAGGTTGTGGCTCAGGTGGTAAATTTTGCTTGCGCCGAGGTATATCGCCATCGCCAGCCCGACCAAAAACATAAGCGTACCCAGCACGCCAAAAAAGTGCATGGGTTTTTTCCCAAACTTGGTCAGGAAAACTACCGACAGGAGGTCCAGAAAACCTGTCATAAGGCGCTGCCACCCAAACTTACTTTCGCCGTACTTGCGGGGCCTGTGCTGCACCACCTTTTCGCCGATTTTTTTAAATCCGGCCTGCTTGGCCAGCACCGGAATGTAGCGGTGCATGTCGCCAAACACTTCAATACTCTTCACCACCTTCTTTTTGTACGCCTTAATCCCGCAGTTGAAGTCGTGCAGCTTAATGCCCGTAATGAGGCGCACCGTAGCGTTGTAGAGCTTGCTCGGAAGCCTTTTATCAATGGGGTCGTAGCGCTTCCGCTTCCACCCCGAAACCACGTCGTAGCCCTCTGCCGTAACCATGCGGTAGAGCTCCGGTATTTCGTCGGGGCTGTCCTGTAGGTCGGCGTCCATGGTGATGACCACCTTTCCCTGCGCTACCTCAAACCCGCAAAAAAGCGCCGCCGATTTTCCGTAGTTGCGCCGAAGCCGTATGCCGTGCAGCATTTCGCCGTACACGCTATGGAGCTGCTGCGCCACATCCCACGAGCCGTCGGCGCTACCGTCGTCAACCATAATGACCTCGCAGCTGAGCTGATGCTCATCTACTACGCGCTTTATCCACTCCATGAGCTCCGGCAGCGAATCTTCCTCGTTGTACAAGGGAATAACTATTGATACGTCCACGTTTTTTTCAAAATAAGTTTGCGCAAAGATAAGGTTTTGTTTGCGAAATAAAAAGATTGTGCTATCTTTGCCCCCGCTTTGGGGTAAGTCTTATACGACCAGCTCCTGCTGAACTCCCCCAGGACCGGAAGGTAGCAAGGGTAGGTGGTTGTAGCGGTGCGATATAAGGGGCTTGCCCCTTTTTTTGTTGAAAGTAAGCTGATGAGGCTTTGGTTTTGAGCCAAAAATCAGCGGCGTAAACCAGCGGCGTAAACCAGCATAATCCGAAATCCAATGGTGCTATGTATCCATCCCGACAACCCCAACGCCCGTGAGGTAGCGCAGGCAGCCCGTACGCTACGGAATGACGGCGTAATCATCTGCCCGACGGACACGGTGTATGCTTTTATGTGCGCCTTGAGCAGCAAAAAGGCATACGAGGCGCTTTTGCGCATAAAGGGAGTGAAAGAAAAGGATGCCAACTTTTCGCTCATTTTTCCCAACCTGAGCTACCTGTCGGACTACGCCAAGGTTGACAACCAAACATTCAAAGTGCTCAAGCAAAACCTGCCCGGCGCGTTTACGTTTATTCTCAAGCCATCGGGCAAGGTGCCCGACAAGCTGCGGAACCGCCGCAAGAGCATCGGCGTACGCATCCCCAACAACCGGATTGTGTCAGCCCTGCTCGAGCAGCTGGACTGCCCGCTGCTCACCACCTCCACCAAAAGCCCGGACGAGGTGCTGGAGTACGCCACCGACCCCGACGAGCTGCACGAGCTGTACGGCAAGCTGGTGGACATCGTCATAGACGGCGGGACGGGCGGGAATACCCCATCTACCGTTGTTGACTGCACGGTGCAGCCCTACGAGCTGGTGCGCGAGGGCGCAGGGACGCTGATATAGCGCCGTTACTTTGTTTTTTTTAATTTTTTTTCAACTTTTTTTTCGGCATCGTAATGCAGCACTACAAAGTATCCTCCGGCGACAGCGAGGTGCAAATCAGCGAAAGCGAATGGGCGCACTTTTGCAGCCACTACCGGCTGGTTGAGGCAGCGGGCGGGTTAGTCAAGAACGGCAGCGGCGAGTACCTGCTAATTTTTCGCAACGGCAGGTGGGATTTGCCCAAGGGCAAGCGCGAGGCGGGCGAAAGCATGGAGCAAACCGCCATTCGCGAGGTCATGGAGGAGTGCGGCGTTGACAGGCTGACGCTGCAAGGCTTGCTGCAGGTTACCTACCACACCTACGCGCTGCCGGATGCCGACGTGCTCAAGCGAACCTGCTGGTACTCCATGAGCTACTTCGGCGAGCGCTCCAAGCTACGGCCGCAGGCGGAGGAGGGAATTGAAGTGGCCGAATTTTTGCCTGCCGAAAAGGTAGCTGAATGCTTGGCCTGCTCTTACCCCTCTATTCGGGAAGTTTTTGCAGCCGAGCGTCGCCTTTTGGAGGCAAGCGGTACCGTAGGAGGCTTTTAATTTTGGTGAAGAATGAGCCGCCGCGCAAAAAAAAGCGTAACGGAAAGCAAGGCTACGCGCCGGACGACATCGCGATAGCGCAAATCAACGGAATTTTGTTTTATATTTGTCGTCAAAAAAAAAAATTACCCTCAATGGATTCAACACGCAACCCCCTGCGGTGGGTGCCTACCGTTTACTTCGCCATGGGCTTGCCCTTTGTGGTGCTGAACATGGTGTCGGTGCTAATGTTTAAGCGTATGGAAATTTCCGATACGCAAATAGCGTTCTGGACGTCGCTCATCATGCTTCCGTGGACGCTCAAGCCGCTGTGGAGCCCGTTTTTGGGGATGTTCAAAACCCAAAAGTTTTTTGTTGTCCTCACCCAAATCGTAACCGCCGTTGCCTTTGGGCTGGTGGCTTTTTCGCTACAAATGCCCCACTTTTTCAGCATAGCGGTAGCCCTGCTCTTCGTCATTGCCTTTAGCGGAGCAACGCACGATGTGGCTACCGACGGCGTTTACATGGCCGAGCTGAGCAAGTCCGACCAAGCGCGGTATATTGGCTGGCAGGGTGCATTTTACAATATGGCCAAAGTCTTTGCCACCGGAGGTTTGGTTTACTTGGCCGGCTACCTGATAGGCAAAATCGGGAACGTCCATGCGTGGATGGCGGTGATGTGCGCCTGCGGGGTTATCATGCTGCTGCTGGGCGTTTACCACGCACGGGCGCTGCCTTCGGGCAGAAAGGCTACGGGCAAGGTAGACTCTTTTGCCGACTGCCTGCAAAACCTCTGGACGGTGCTCCGCGACTTTTTTACCAAAAAAAATATTGCATGGTACATCTGCTTCATCATCCTGTACCGCTTTGCCGAGGGATTTGTGATGAAAATAGTCCCGCTGTTCCTCAAGGCGCCGGTTGAGCAGCAGGGGCTGGGGCTGTCGGAGGAGCAGATAGGGCTGTACTACGGAACGTTTGGCGCTGTGGCTTTTATTGCCGGCTCGGTGCTGTCGGGCTACTACATTTCGGCAAAAGGTCTGAAAAAAGTGCTGTTCTCGCTCTGCTGTACGTTCAACGTACCTTTTGTGGTGTACCTTCTGCTGGCGCTTTACCAGCCGTCGAGCGGGTGGCTGATAGCCGGCGCTATTGCCTTTGAGTACTTTGGCTATGGATTTGGGTTTGTGGGGCTAACGCTGTTCATGATGCAGCAGGTTGCCCCCGGCAAGTTCCAAATGGCGCACTACGCTTTTGCCTCGGGAATAATGAACCTGGGGGTAATGCTGCCCGGCATGTTGAGCGGATTGGTGAGCGACTGGCTGGGGTATAAATATTTCTTTGTTTTTGTGCTGGCTGCCACCATACCGGCGTTTCTGGCCACCTACTTTGTTCCATTTGCAAAGGAAACGAAGAATTGAATTTTGAATTCTTAATTTTGAATTTTGAATTTTTGGAACCTGAAACCTGATGAAACCTGAAACTTGAATTCTTAACTTTTAATTCTTAATTCTTAATTCCAAATATGATTATTCCTTGGGAAGATAGACCTGTAAACGAGAGAGGGGTTATTTGGCGCTACTCGGCCAACCCCATTATTCCGCGCAACCTGCTGTCAACATCCAACAGCATTTTCAACAGCGCGGTGGTACCTTTTGGCGATGGCTTTGCCGGCGTATTTCGCTGCGACGACACGAACCGCCGCATGCGCCTGCACGCAGGCTTTAGCCGCGACGGCATACGCTGGAGCATTGAGGAGGACGACATTCGCCTCACCGGCGCCGACCCCGAGGTGGGCGCGTGGCTGTACGGCTACGACCCCCGCGTGGTGTGGATAGACGACCGCTACTACGTTACGTGGTGCAACGGCTACCACGGCCCCACCATAGGCTGCGCGTGGACAGCCGACTTTAAGGTGTTTCACCAGCTGGAGAACGCGTTCCTGCCCTTCAACCGCAACGGCGTACTCTTTCCCCGCAAAATCAACGGGCGCTTTGCCATGCTTTCGCGGCCAAGCGACAACGGGCACACTCCTTTTGGCGATATTTTTTACAGCGAGTCGCCCGATATGGAGCTTTGGGGGCGGCACCGGCACGTGATGTCGCCCGCAAAGTTTGAGCAGAGCGCATGGCAGTGCACCAAAATCGGCGCGGGGCCTATTCCCATCGAAACCGGCGAGGGGTGGCTTTTAATCTTTCACGGGGTGCTGGCCTCGTGCAACGGATTTGTGTACAGCTTCGGCTCGGCGCTGCTTGACCTCAGCGAGCCTTGGAAAGTGCTTGCCCGCAGCGGCCCCTACCTCCTCTCGCCGCAGCGGGACTACGAGTGCATGGGCGACGTACCCAACGTTACCTTCCCCTGCGCTGCGCTGCACGACCCCGATACCGACCGCCTTGCCATCTACTACGGCTGCGCCGATACGGTAACCTCGCTGGCCTTTGGCTACGTCAACGAAATAGTGGAGTTCACCAAAAAAACGACCATTTAATGCAGAAAGGCGCGATTTTAAAGGAAAATAGCTATCCGTTTTCTTTATCCTCGATAATGTATCCGATTCGTCGGCGAGGTCTATCTTCTATCCGTTTCTTTGCCTGCAATTCGGCTAAGGACTGGTTTATCAGCTCCAGCTGCATCCGCGTATCTTCGTTGATGTCGTTGTAATCGGTAAAAACATCCTCGATGTATTCTCTCAACTCCCGTACCTGCCTTTCGAGCTCAGCCATTTGGCCGACAGGCGGATTGAGGATTAGCTGCCGGATAGCAACAAATGCTCGCACAACAAAAATACTTGCCTGTATGGCAATATCACTCCGAAGTATGCTCGACAACATCACTACCCCATGCTCTGTAAACGCAAGCGGAATAGCCGTTTTCGGACGCTTAGACCGTAATGTCATCACAAACTGTGATGACATATTCTCCCATTCCGACTTTGTCAACTGAAACACAAAGTCTTCGGGAAAACGCTTGAGGTTACGCTTTACAGCTTGGTTTAATACGCGCGTTTCCACTTGGTACAATGCCGCCAAATCGAAGTCCAGCATTACTCGCTGGCTTCGTATCTCGTAAATATTACGCTGAATTTGCTCTAACTCCATATTCTGCATGCTTGTTGTTTTAGATAGTTATGTGTATAGCATAAATCCTTTTAGAACCTCACCACCATTTCGAGGGTAAACTTATCGTGCAGCAGCTCGTCGGTGTGGAAGTTGTCGGGCTTGCGCGAAGCGATATACTTCTCAAAGTTCAGCCTGAACTCGCCTGTGAAAGGCTTGCGCGAAACGCCTATATTTAGGCCTACCGACAGCCGCTGCGTGTCGAACTGCCCAGCGGCGCTGTCGTGCATACCGTTGCAGATGACGTCGTACCGCGCGGTTGGGGCAAGGTAGTGGGCAAGCGTATTCGGCTTGAGGTAGAACTTGTAGAGGCCTTGCAGGAAAGCTGCCGTAAGCGTATGCTTTCCGTTCTGCTCATATGTGCGCTGCGCCACCTCGCCGTCAACGGTAAACAGCGGCGCGATGTAGCGCAGCTCGCCGCCCAGCATGGCGAGGCGCTGCGCGTAAGGTGTCTGCCCGCTATAGCTGCTGACGGCGGCTTGCAGCCCCTGCTCGCCGCCGTACTGTATTTTTGCCGAAAGGTTGAAGTTCTCCTGCCAAGCAGGGTTGTTGAGGCCGCTGCCGTTGAACAGCCCCACGTTGAGCACAATGGGAATCCAGCGCCCGAGGTTTACGGTGAGCAACCCGCCAATATCGCGCGCGCTAAGCAAGTGGACGTTGCCGGCTGTATCTGCGTAAGAGCCGATATACTTGGCGATAAACGAGCGGTTGGCAAAAACATTCTGCATAGGGCTGCGGGCTAAATCGTTGCTGAAAGCGTACTCCTGCTGCCCAAGCGAAATCGACGCTATCGAGAACCGGTAGGATACATAGGCGTCCAGCACCGACAGCTTTCCTTCATTGTTAAACTCTACCTGCGTACGGTATCCCGTGTTTTTGGAAACGTTCCCTCGTACGCTAAAGCGCGAGTTGCGCACATCAAACCGCGAAAGGCCATTGTAAAAGCTTTTCTCAAATTTCACCTTTATCAGGCCTTCGATTTTCGGCACGTAGCTTTCTTCTTTGGTAGAATCGGGCTGCGCAAGCAGCGGCGCTGCCGGCATCAGCAGCACGGCAACAAGTGTCGGTATAAGTAGCTTTGGTATCATTTTTCAATTATGAATGTATTTATCTATTAATCAATAAAATATAAAAAACAACATGGCTTCAGACCAATGGACAGGGTTATTATATTTTCTACAATTGTATTTTCTACAATCGTATTTTATGCGATTTTTGTATTTTAGAGAATACAATTTCAGTACAAAAATCCAAACATCCAAAGCGGAATTTCGTTACGATAGCCTGTTGTTAATCCGTCAAGGGCAAGGTAGGCATGATCTAAATTTTTGATTTGTCGAGTACTCTTGTTTTTTCCACCGATTTCAAAAAAATATTTTCCGTCAATACAAAAATCAACTTCTTCCGTATATGTAACCCTGTGGCTTTGTTGCAGCTGGTTATAAAAAAATGTTTCCCGCAAATTGCCGACCTCAGGGGGGTCTGCCGAGAGTGCGTAGCTGTAGTTGGTATTTTGCAGGTAAATTTTCTCCGGTTTAACCATTTGCCGTATGCCCGTTGCTTCTTTTTGCAATAACAGGACCGTATGCGCCTTTTCGAGCTGCGATAAATAATTCATTAAACTCTGTCGTGTCACATCGACCATTTGACTTAACTGCGAAATATTCGGCGTAAAAGGCACCATTTCCGACAGGATGTAAAACAGTTTTTTTATTCTGTTGATGGAATAAAAATCTATATTTTCCACATTCGGCAAATCCGATTCCAGGATGGCGTTGAAGGTTTGCAGCACACGCTCGCCGTATCCTGCGGTGTCTTCCTGGTAATAGGGATAATAACCGTATTGAAGATACTTTTGAAAAGCGGGCAACGGCGTAATTTTCTTTAAAAGTTTTTGGGCAATGGAAACATGGTTTTCAAGAATTTCAGCAAGGGAAAACGCCTGCCGGTCTTTCTGCAGCAATCCTTCAAAAATCAAAAATTCACGAAACGACATGCCAAACAGCTGGAAATGCCTGACGCGGCGACTCAGGTCGGCGTTCGCCTTAAACAGTTGCAACATGGACGAGCCTGTGAAAACCACTTTCAGTTTTGGGAAGTCGTCGTAAATATTCTTGATTTCCTGCGCCCAGGCGGGATATTTGTGTACTTCATCAAGGTAAAGTTCCCTGCCGCCCAGCGAATAAAAATCATCGGCAAGCGGGTATAGCTTATGGTTACTGAAATAAATGCTGTCCAGACTTGCAAACAGCACATCTTGCGGGCTGTTGCCGTATTGCTTCTTTATATGCTGCAGCAACAGCGTGGTTTTACCGGTTCCGCGTGCGCCTGTAATGGCTGTCAGACGGTTGTTCCAGTCAATTTGACCTTGCAGATAGCGTTCAAAACGCATATCCGTTTCCTCTAATTTGCGATAAAACGCCGAAAACAACGGTTTCATATTCCTGAAATTTTTTGCAAAGATACAAGATGTATTTTACAAAATACAAAATCAGCGGTCTTTTGCATTTTAAAGAATACAGTTTTTTCTTACTTTACAGGCTTTCCAGGTAGCATTTGACGAAGTAAACCCAGGGATCCAGCCTGTCATACAGCTGTTCCGTTGCAGGAAACGGGATGAGAACGTCCGGGGCAATGCCGGTATTGTCAACCGGATTTTCAGGCAGCCGCTTTGAACGTGTCATTTAATTTTCATTTCTGCGGAATTTACGAAATCCGGGGACTTTTCTTTCATGGATGACATGTGATTTGCGAAATCTTCGACTGAAGAAAGCGCGCCGGAGATTTCGCGGGCATGGAACGGCATGGTTCCGGAGGGATCGCCGGGAAGGGTGGCGGAGTCGTATATGATTACGTTTTGTTGCATCTGTTTATTGATAAAAAAGCCAATATTTTAATACATGGCGGCAAATGTATGGATGAATTTTTAATTATACAACAGGTGAAACAGTTAAAAAAAATATATTTTTTATCAGTACTGCAAAGCCGTTCAACCCGCTAAGGTGCGGGGTTGAGGAGAAGATGCAGCCTTTACCCCGGACTGCGCTCCGACTTGCACGGTTATCAACCCCGTACGCCAGCCCTTAGACGGCGATGGGATAAATCCGGGTGTTATTCACGGAAAAATGCTTCCGGCATTATCGGTGCGACTATTTGAAACCGATTGTTTCGACTATATATATATTATGTGTTTTTACCGGAAAGTTGTACTTTTGCAGGCATATATGTCTTCTCAAAAAAAAGTTTGAAAAATGGAAAGAAAAAACAGAGGGTTATGCAGGGTTTTATTAATATCCGTGTGGGTGATTTTATGCGGCTTTTTGTCAGTTGCCGGGGAGGTCAAAATCGCATCGCCCGACGGTCATTATCAAATGAATGTTTATGACCGTGAAGGAAAGGTTTATTATACGGTAGATTATAAGGACAGGCCGGTTATCCTCGAATCTTTGCTGGGTATCGGCAACGGGGCTGCGAGTGACTGGGTGGATGGGCTGGAAATCGATACGGTTGCCGGAAAATTCGTGGATACGACCTGGACGCCCGTGTATGGGGAACGGAATCTGTATGTTGACATGTACAGGGAATATGTCATTGATATACGGAAAAAGAGTGATGCCGGTAAACGCATACAGGTGACGGTTCGTGCCTGTAACGAGGGAATCGCCTTCCGGTACGGGTTTGCCGGGAATGAATACCTGCATGTCACACGCGAGTTTACGCAATATACGCTGCCCGAAGGCACGCTGGCTTATTTCACACCCCGTGCGCAGGCGAAATACGATTTGTTGCCGTTGAAAAACTGGCCGGGTGAATCGGAGCGGCCGCTTCTGCTGCGTGTTCCGCAAGGCTCCGGCGTTGCGGGGAAAGAACTTTACGTCCTTCTTACGGAAGCCGGGATGGTCGATTATGCGCGTACGAAATTTGTACTTGAGCAGGATAAGCCGAACACGGTTACCGGCGTCATGTACGGTGCAGTCGACGAGATTGCCCCCTTTTCAACGCCATGGCGCGTCATCATGGCCGCGGAAAAGGCCGGTGAACTGATCGAAAACAACTTCCTGCTGTTAAACCTGAATGACCCCTGTGAAATAAAGGATACCGGATGGATCCGTCCGGGAAAGGTGATGCGCGAGATGACGCTTTCGACCGAAGGAGGGAAGGCGCTCGTTGACTTTGCCGTGAAGCGCAACCTGCAGTATATCCATTTCGATGCGGGCTGGTACGGCCCGGAAGGAAGCAAGCTTTCGGACGCCACCCGGGTAAGCCTTGACCCGGCAAGGAACAAAAACCCGGATGCGCTCGACCTGCAGGAAGTCCTGCGGTATGCAAAATCACATCATATCGGGGTCATCCTGTATGTCAACCAGCGCGCTCTGTATCGGCAGCTGGATACGATCCTGCCGCTCTATAAGAGTTGGGGGGTCAGCGGGATCAAGTTCGGATTCGTGCAGGTCGGTTCGCATTTCTGGACAAAATGGCTCCACGAGGCCGTCCGGAAATGCGCCGCATACGGATTGCTCGTTGATATTCACGATGAATACCGGCCGACGGGTTTCAGCCGTACCTGTCCCAACCTGCTGACGCAGGAAGGCATCTACGGCAATGAAGAATTTCCGGATGCAACCGACAATGTCACGCTGCCGTTCACACGCTTCACACAGGGCGCCGGCGACTATACCATCTGCTACTACCGCCGCAAGTGGGACGAAGACACGCAGCCCGACCGGGCGCACGGCCTTGTAAACGCACGTTTCCTGAAAACGACTCCCGCCCACCAGCTTGCAATGGCGGTCGTTTACTACAGCCCGTTGCAGTATCTTTACTGGTACGACAAGCCTTCGGAAAGCCGTGATGAACCTGAACTCGAATTTTTTGACCGCGTCCCCACCGTCTGGGACGACACCCGGGTTTTACACGGTGAAGCAGGGGAGTATATCACCGTAGCCCGGCGCAGCGGCGATGAATGGTATGTAGGAACAATGACAAACTGCGATGCCCGGAAACTCAAGATCCCGCTTGACTTTCTACCCGAAGGCCGGCGATACGGGGCAAAGATCTTTTTCGACAGCGGAAATGACAGCACACGTACCCGGGTCGGCATAAAAACGTTTCCCGTCACAAGCAGGTCGGTTATAGACTGTGATTTACAGCCTTCCGGAGGCCAGGCCATCCTGATTGAGCCGGTAAAGGAAGATACCTCTCCAAAACGCCGGAGAACACCGGCAAACTCGAAGATGACGAAAAAGTGACAAACCTTTAAAATTTTCTGCGCATATAAATGAATTGTGGGGCCCCGTATCTAAATTGTGGGGCCCCACATTTCGGTTGGATGCTCCCATATTTTGAATTGTGGCGTCATGTATTTTGAGTTATTGCACCCCGCAAGCGTGTTATTGCCGGTCGTCTGACTTGTCCTGTTCGATTTTTCGCCGGGCGCAGGCCGCCGGTTCGCTGTTCGAGCCTCTCTCAAAAAAAATGACTGCAATTATTGCAAATCCGGAAAAAAGTAATAAATTTGCGCCGTGTTTAAATAAACAGTATAAAAAAGACGGTATAAACAAATAAACAGTATGAAAAAGACAGAACGAACACTCCGGCAGATGCGAAATATCCTTCGCACCTGCCTTTTTGTTGCACTCCTGGCAACAGCCGGCAACCATGCGTATGCCGACGGCAACATTAATATCAATGCCGGC
>JAISGH010000083.1 GCA_031263185.1 Prevotellaceae bacterium
TTTTGTACATCGTCATGTAGAGACGTGGTGCGCCACGTCTCTACTAAGGAATGACGAATAAACAAGATATAACAGCTAAAAGTGTCATCCTGTAGAGACCTCACCCCCGGCCCCTCTCCGTTGGAGAGGGGCCGGGGGTGAGGTCTCTACGGCTTTTATATCCGTTACAGGTTATTTATTTATCATCCCATAGCAGACTTTAAGCAAAAAAGCAATGTCAACACCTCGCAAAATCATCCATATCGACATGGATGCTTTTTACGCCTCGGTTGAGCAGCGCGACAACGAAGCATACAGGGGCAAACCTTTGGCGGTTGGCTACCCTGAGCTTCGTGGGGTAGTTGCGGCGGCGAGCTACGAGGCGCGAGCCTACGGCGTACACTCGGCAATGCCGAGCGTTACGGCAAAAAAAAGGTGCCCGCACCTGATTTTTGTTACCCCGCGCTTTGACGTTTACCACGCCATTTCCATGCAGCTCCGCGCCATATTTTTTGCCTACACCGATTTGGTAGAGCCGCTCTCCCTCGACGAAGCCTACTTGGACGTTACGGTAAACCACAAGAACATCCCCTCGGCAACCATCATTGCCAGGGAAATTCAGCGCAAAATTTACGAGGAAACAGGGCTGAGAGCCTCCGCCGGAGTTTCGTACAACAAGTTTCTGGCCAAAGTTGCTTCGGACTACAAAAAGCCAAACGGATTTTTTGTCATCTTACCTCAGGAGGCCGAAAAATTTATCGAAACCCTAAAAATTGAGCAGTTTTTTGGGGTGGGGAGGGTAACCGCTCAGCGGATGAACGCCTGCGGAATTTTTACCGGCCTGGATTTAAAAAAGCGGTCGGAGGCGGAGCTCGTCCGGATTTTCGGAAAAGCGGGGCGCACCTTTTACGAGAACGCAAGAGGCATCGACCTGCGCGAGGTAAAGCCCAACCGCATTACAAAGTCCGTCAGCGCAGAGAATACGTTCCTGAGCGATAAAGATTCGCCGGTGCTGCTCAGCGTGGAGCTCTACCACCTTGCCAACGAAGTCATACAGCGCATGAAGGAGGAAGAATTTTACGGAAAAACCATCACCGTAAAAGTAAAATACGCCGACTTCAAAACGATTACGCGAAGCAAAACTTTTCCGAACAGGGTTACCAATTTTAAATTTTTGTGGAGCGCCGCCAGGGAAATCCTGAAGCAGGTGGACTTGTCGCAGCAAAAGGTGCGCCTGCTGGGCTTGGGGGTGAGCAACGCCGGCGGCGAGCCGGAGAACAAGTACGAGCAGCTGGAGCTGAATTTGTTTTGAGCAGGCAATGCACCCTGTGGGCTTTATTCCGCTAAAATCAAAATCTCCACCCTCCGGTTTACCCGCCGGTTCTTCTCATTAGCGTTGGGGATGAGAGGATGCCGGCTACCCTCGCCCAAGACGCTGATGCGGCTCCCGTCCACGCCCTGCTGCGCGAGGTAGCCTCTGACCTTCTCGGCGCGCGCCCTGCTGATTCGGTAGTTTATTTCCTCCGAGCCAATGTTGCAGGTATGCCCAACGCAAATTACGTTGAGGGATGGGTTTTGCTTTAGCAGCGTTGCCTTCCTGTCCAAGTCGGTTTTTTGGTCGGGCGTAAGCTCTGTTTGGCTGACGGTGTAGCCGGCTATCGGCTGCTCGATAGCTTTTTTCACTTCTTCAACGCGCGCCAGCTCTTCTTCTTGCTGCTGCTGTAGCATTTGTTGCTGTTGCTGCTGCCGGAGGCGTACCTCCACAACCGTACGCCGCAGCTCTTCCTCGAGTTTTTGGCGCTGCGCTTCGTCAATGTCCCGCCGCTGCTTCGCTTCGGCCGCAGCCTTGAGCCGCTGCGCCAGCGCTGCATCTTTTCGCATTTGCACGAGGTTCTGCGCGTCTTCCTGCGACATTTGCTTTACCGAAAGCTGACGGGTGCCGAACGGAGTGAAGCCAAAGGCGAGGCGCAGCTTGAGGCCTGCGGCCATTAGCGAGGCCTTGTTGATGGCGCGGTTGTCGGGGGCGTAGCGGGAGGCGAGTACGCTGCCCGTCGTAAAGTTTTCGGGAGTGGCCGCGTCGGGATGAATCAGGCTTTCGCTGCGGGGCGAGCGCAGGGCCTCGGTCAGCCCGTAGTCGATGAACAGGCCGGCGTAGAGGGAGAGGGCATGCGAGAGCCTCCACTTAACGCCGGCTTCGGCAGCGGCCGTGTAAACAGGCTTGAGGTCGAGCGTACCCTCCGCGTCTTTGCCGTTGAAGACGCCAAAGCCCATGTAGGGCGGGCTTAGCATCGAGATGTCCAGCGCGGGATAGTAGCCTTCGCTGTGGATAACGGCGTTGCGGATTTCGTAGCGTGCGCCGAGCGGGATGGAGAGCTTAACGCCGGCCTGCGCGTAGAGCGGGTACCGATGCCTGCTTTGGTAGCTCACCATCAAAGGAATGTGAACGAACGTTGCCTGCTGCTGCTCGCGGTAGCTGGCCAGCTCGGTGTGGAGGTTGTAGCTATCGCCGTCTGTGTCCTGCTGGTTGGAGAGGGATATGGTAGCGCCATCTAACCGCGCAGCAGCGCTGTAGCGCGACAGGCTAAGCCCCGTGCCTACGCCGATGCTCCTGCTTACAAAGCGCGCGTAGCCCAGCCCCGCATCGCCTCCCCAGCCGAACTCGCGCTGCCCGTGAGGGAGGGTATAGCGTAGCGTGGACAGCCCGCCGCCAACGTGCAGCGAAAGCTCGTTTTTCGGCTGCCCGCCGGCCGGCAGCCCGCCGCAAAGAAAGCACAGCAGCCCGCCAAAAAGGATGTATAAATTATTCATTTTCA
Source organism: Prevotellaceae bacterium (assembly GCA_031263185.1). GTDB lineage: Bacteria > Bacteroidota > Bacteroidia > Bacteroidales > UBA932 > JAITMY01. The sequence goes on from JAISGH010000083.1 coordinate 2,793, forward strand.
ATAAGGTACTAAGGTTGCCCTTAAATACAAATAAGGTTTTTAATTGTTAATTATTAATTATTAATTATTAATTATTAATTATTAATTAATCCACCATTATTTTTCCGCTCATGCCACCCACGCGGAGGAAGTAAATACCTGCGGGGGCGGCAAAGGGCAGCGTGACGAACGCGCCGCTGAAGCGCTGCCGCAGCACAAGGTTGCCCGCTGCGCTGTAAATGAGCAGCTCGCGATTGCCTGCGCCCCACGCGCCGGTGTGGACGTTGAGCGTGGCGCCCGGCGGCAGCGGGTTGGGGTACAGCAGGAGTCGGTTGCTCCCCTCAACGTCGGCTACCCCAGTGGAGAAGTCGAACACCTTGTCGGTGGAGCGAATTGTGCCTTCGGGGGTGTCTATTTCAAAGTGGTAAGCCACATCGGGGGAGAAGGTCAACCACGCGGCGTCCAGCGCGTAGGTGCTGCCGGTGGCGAGCAGCTCGCCGTTGCCGTACCAGCGGAAAGCGCCGACGGTGTAGCCATCCCCGCTGAGCAGGCGATTGTTGTAAACCATCACGCAGCGCAGCTTAACGATTACGTAGGTATCGAAGTCGAGGAGATTCGTCAGCAGCGATACGTCGCGCGATACTTCGTCGGCATTTTCGTAGTTGCTGTTGGGCGCAACGTAGGCGGTGACGGTTACCGTGCCCGGCTGCTTGAGCCACAGGGTATCGCCCGATACCGCTGCTACGGCTTCGTTGCTTGAGCGGAACAGCGGCGGCAGCGCCGGCGCACCGCCGGACGTGCTCACCGGTGCCGGGAGCAGGTCAAAGTGGTTCTCGACCAGCAGGCGCTCTGCGGGCGCAAAGCTAATCTCCTGCCGCGAGGGCGCAATGGTAAACTGTACGCCTGCGGCAAAGTCGATGTCGTAGTTGCCGCTCATTTCGGACAAATCGTTCTGCGTAATGGCGTACGTCCCCACGTTGCTGCCCGCATCGCGGCTCAGCGCACCCGCGATGATGCTTGCCGAATCTTTCTTTTCGCCATTTTGCCAGCCGCTGACCGTGAAGGTAAAGGCAGGGTCGGCTTCGCCGTAAACTTTCGTCTGTCCGCCGTTGGGCGTTACCGTCAGCGCGGCGGGGGTGATGGCAAACGTTGTGTCTTCAATAAACTTAACATCGTAGTTGCTGCCTGCCGAAAGGTTGCCCTGCGTAATAGCGTAAGTACC
>JAISGH010000099.1 GCA_031263185.1 Prevotellaceae bacterium
GAAAGCGTCTGCGCCATTTCCGGTATGGTAACCTTCGGATTGTCCTGTATTAACCGTAAAATAGTATCCGCATGTTTAATTTCAGAAACATCGGGAATTTGTTGTGCTTCCTCAAATGCTTTCTTTTCAAACTTCACCAAAATGCCATTCTCAAAATACTCAAATTCCGGATCGGGGTAGCTGCCTTTGCGGGCATCGTCCAATATCTTCAGCGTACCTCTTCCCCATGATTCTATTTGGCCTGAACGGTAGAACACGTTGGCGATTAACTTGTTTCGCAAGCGAGATAAATGGTGCTCTTTCAACGATTCTATGCGCAGAGGAAACATCAACTCCCCTTCATTCCAGAACTCCATGCGGTGGTCAAACACTTTGATGGTGAAAAAAGTGTTGGCACCGTAATCGCGATGGATGACCGCATTCAAAATGGCTTCACGCAATGCCATTTCCGGGTATTCCAGCGTTTCAATACGCTGCAAACCGCTATAAGTAAATTTCTTTTGCAGATACTTGGCAATGAGCAACTCCATAATTTTGTCCGGCATCTGAAAAAGCGGACATTCAACTACGTCATCCGTTATCAAATCTACGTGGCTATTACCCTGAAAGCGCCCGATTTTGCATACTCCAAGGAAACAATAGCGGGTAGGCTTTTTGGAAAAAAGAAGCAAAGCAGCCCTCGTTAGAACGCCATTTTTGCTCAACCCCAAATTTTCAAACAAATCTTGTATGCTATTTTCGTTGACATCCAAAGGTAGCCGATTTGCCTGAATGGCCTTACGGGTAAACAAGCGTACTACACCGCTATCAACCTCATCCCACGAGGCGTCGGGAACTGTAACTTCATCCCACGTTAAGTTGTTGGCGGTAAGCAAGAGGTGCTGTAAGGCGCTTCCTTTCAACTCCTGTGTTGTGCTGCCGCTCCGGATGTAAAATCGTCCGTGAAACGAAATCGGATACGGACTTTTGTCCACCTCCACCTCAATGTACTTCAAGCTGTCTTTTTCCCGCGCATAGACATTTGCCCGAACTCCCAAAATGTTGACAATTTTATTTGGTAAATCCTCCAACAGCTTGGCCGAATTATTGATGCCGCAAACATTTCCATCGTCCCGAATCCCCACGTAGAGCTTGCCTCCGTCGGTATTGGCAAATGCCGACAACGTTTTCATGTAATCGTCTCGCCAACTTTCTTTCCACTCAATATGTTGAGATTCTTTGTTTTGCATGTGCCGTTTTACCTGTCAATGCAGGGAATCACGTAGTCCAGCGAAGCGCCAATCATAATCAGGTCGGCAACTTTGGCTTCGGAGGCAATCGCTTTTAGCGCCCCTACCAGCGTTAGCGAAGGCGAGCGGAACTTTACCCTGTAGGGCGTTTTGTCGCCTTTGCTCGTAATGTGTACGCCGAACTGCCCGCGGGCGTTCTCCACCCGCTGAAAAAATTCTCCCTCGGGCAGGCGAATAATGGCTTTGGTTTTTGCCGCATACGCCCCTTCGGGAATGTTGTCAACAAGCTGCTCAACGATACGGAGCGACTGCTCTATCTCGTCCAAGCGAATGATGTAGCGGTCATACGTCAGCCCTTCGGTGCGCAGCACCTCGTCGAAGTTTGCCTGCGCGTAGGCAGCGTAAGGCTCAATCTTGCGAATATCGTTGCTCCACCCCGACGCCCTGCCCGACGGGCCGGTTGCGCCAAGCGATATGGCTTTTTCCTTGCTCAGGTAGCCAATACCCTTCATGCGCCCGCGCGCAATGGGGTTGTTGGAAAAGAGCAGGTGGTGCTCCTTGAGCATTTTGCGCATGTAGGGGATAAATTCCTTTACTCGCCTCCGGAAGTTGGGGTGAATATCCTGCGCCACGCCGCCAATGACGCTGTAGTTCGCCATTAGCCGTCCGCCCGCCGTCTCCTCAAATATGTCCATTATTTTTTCGCGGTCGCGCATACCGTACACAAAAGCCGTAATAGACCCCATATCCATGCACATGCAGCCCCAGCCCAGCAGGTGCGACGCTATGCGGGTCAGCTCGTCGAATATGGTGCGGATGTAGTGAGCGCGCTGCGGTACCTCCAGCGCCAGCGCCTTCTCGCAGCAAAGGCATAGGGCGTGGCGGTTCATTGTCCCCGACAGGTAGTCCAGCCGGTCGGTGAGGTGCAGCATTTGCGGGTAGGTGTAGCCTTCGCACATCTTTTCGATGCCGCGGTGAATGTACCCAAAAATGGGGTCAATTTTTTTTATCACCTCGCCGTCGAGCGACACGCGCAGGTGCAGCACGCCGTGCATGGCCGGGTGCTGAGGCCCAAAGTTGATTACGTACTCGCCATCGTCGAAAACCTGATGCACCTCCTCAACGCGCTCGCCCATTTTAATGCTGATGGAGGGAGCGCGCTCCATGTCGGCAATGAGTTCGTTTTCCAGCGGGACGGGGTTAAGAGCAGGGTCGGCGTTGTAATCCTTGCGCAGGGGAAATCCGTTCCAGTCGGTGCGCAGGAAAATGCGGCGCATGTCGGGGTGGTTGATGAAGCGGATGCCGAAAAAGTCGTACACCTCGCGCTCATACACCGACGCCGAATCCCACAAGTCGCACACCGAGAATAGCTCGGGCTGCTCCCTATTACCGGTACTTGTGGCCAGCGCCACCACCAGCGAGGGGTTTTGCGAGGGTGAGATGTAGTAGATTGCGCCCAAAGCGTCGCCGTAGTCCATGCCGACGATGTCTATCAGGTAGTCGAATTTCTCCGGCCTTTCGCGCCGCAGGTAGCGGGCAACGCTGTACAGCTTGTCGCAGGGTACGGTTACGGCGAGCCGGCCATCCGCCTGCTTTACCTCGGCAATGCCAAGCGACAGGATTTCTTTTTCAAGCGTTTCCATTGGTATTGCTAACATGTTTAGGCGAGTTGGCTAATTGAGGTTGCTGGGGCAGCTTAAAAAAATTCTGCACCTTGATTTTTCGCGCCATCTGCATCATTCCGTAGAGGACGGCATCCGGCCGCGGCGGGCATCCGGGGATGAACACGTCCACCGGGATGATTTCGTCAACGCCCTGCACCACGTGGTAGGAACTCTTGAACGGGCCGCCGCCAATGGCGCAGCTGCCGATAGCCATTACGTAGCGCGGCTCGGCCATTTGCTCGTACAGGCGCTTGAGCACCGGCGCCATTTTGTGCACAATCGTTCCGCACACAAAAATCACGTCGGCCTGACGGGGGCTGTTGCGCGTTACCTCCCAGCCAAAGCGGGCAAAGTCGGCGCGAGCTGCCCCCACGCACATAAACTCAATGCCGCAGCAGCTCGTGGCAAAGGTGAGCGGCCACACCGAGTTGGACCTTCCCCAGTTGATAAAATCGCTGAGCTTGCCAACGAAGATGTTCACGCCGTTCCTGCGCAGCTCCGACACGTACTCCTCGAGGTATTCATTATCGTTGAAATCCTCGTACTTCATGTTGGGGATGCGTATATTTTTTACTTCCATACCAGCACTCCTTTTTTCCACGCATAGACTAAGCCCAGCGTTAGTATTACCAAAAAAAACAGCACGCAGGCAAGCCCCTGCACTCCCATACCCTTTGCAGCAACAGCCCACGGAAACAGCAGCACCGTCTCCACGTCGAACACAAGGTAAAGGATGGCAAACAGGTAGTAGCCCACGCGCAGCTGCATCCACGTGTTGCCCCGCGTAGGGATACCGCACTCGTACGGCTCGCCCTTATGCGGGCTTGACGAGCGCGGCGCCAGCAGCCCTGCCAGCGCCAAGGCTACAAGCACCAGCGACAGCGCGGTGATAAAAACTACCAAAAACAAAACCGAATTGCTCATAGACGTTATATGATAGACGTTATATATTAATCCAGCGTTCTTCTAAAAAAATCGGAGCGCAAATGTAATACTATTAGAGATACATCCCGTACCATTTTACGAAAAAGTTATCTACAAGTAGCTAAAAGCAACAACAGAAAAGCAATATTACATCTTGGTACATAAGGATAAACGCCAAAAACGAAGTTGTAATAAGCGCAATAATTCTGCTTGTAATCTCTACTTTATAAATATGCAGCTTCTAAGATTGTTAGGGCAGTAGCGTTATGCGGGCGTGGCCGTTGCCGGTGTTGCCGGTCTTCTTGCTGCCGTCGGCTTTGCTACAGTCGGGCATGTTGGTAGCATATCCGGCTTTTGCGCCGGTATTCCACTCGTAGCCCGCGCCGTCTATCATGGAGTAGTTGGTAAAGATTATCTCTTCGCTATCTCCCCACGTGGAGTTTGTGCCGAAGATGGAGTTGCTGTAGTTGAGCGCAACTTTATTTCCACTGTTATCCTGTGTGCGCGGGTTGGTGGTAGCTGCCGGTGTCGAGGTCGCCCGCGCTACGAAGCATACCGTTGGGCGCTTTGCTGTTGGTAAACCTGATGGCTACTCCCGAGAACTCCTCCTCTTTATCGGTGATAAGTTCGCCGTTAGCATTATTTTCTTTCACATCACCGCTACACGCCGCAAAAGCAAGCAGCGTAAGGGCAGCGGCATAAGTTTGTACGTTGTTGTTTTTCATGTTATTACATTTTTTAATTGGTTATATTGGATACATTTGGGAACTCTTAAAAAATCAACTCTCTTAAACCCGCTGCGCCGTCATTCCACAGGACTACCCAAGTGCGGTGGTAGGAAAGGGAGATTCCTCACTGCGTTCGGAATGACGGCACGGTGGACGGGCCGGACGGACGGGGGTGAGGTCTCAATGCCGAAAAAAGAAAATCCCGCTTCGGAAGGGAAATTACTCCTCCGAAGCGGGATTGCAGGGGTACAAAAAAAGCTACGCAACGTATTGCGCAGCTAATAAATTTCGCTACATACGCGCATGTACGCACGCATTTTACATCAAGGTATGCACCTGACCATCTCTCTCTCTCTAACAAAAATCCATCAATCTCCAAATTATTGACGTTAAAAAAACGCCAACTTGGTGATAGATAAAGGTGTTTTGCTGAGAAATATGTAAGCTGTTGCCATTTTACATCGGGTTGTTGTTTTACTTGATCAACGGCTGCAAAAGTAGAAAAAAAAATTCCGAATTCCCAAGCGCGTGAGATAAAAAAGAGCGTATTTCAAATTGGCGCACCGTGGCGCTACGCCGCAGGTGGCAGGAGATTAGCTTCGTTGAACTCCTTGTCGTGCGCTAAAAAAAATTATATCAATAAAACATAGCCCCTCCTACAATTTTGACGGTTGCTTTTTTGCAATTTCCCTGCAAATTTTCTTTGCAAACCCGGGTCCCTGGTATATAAAGCCGGTGTACACCTGAACGAGCGAGGCGCCGGCTTGCAGCATATTCAGGGCATCCTGCGGCGCCATAATTCCGCCTACGCCAATAATGGGCAGCTTGCCCTGCATTTTGCCGCTAATGTAGCGCACCATCTCCAGCGCGCGCTGCGTAAGCGGAGCGCCGCTTAGCCCTCCATTGCCTATGCCGTCAACCTTGCCCCTGGTCGATTGCAGTCCATCGCGGCAGGTGGTGGTGTTGGCGGCCACCACGCCGTCCAACCCTTCGCCGGCTACCACCTCCAGCGCCTCGTCTATCTGCGCCGGAGTCAGGTCGGGCGAAAGCTTGAGCAGGATGGGCTTGCGCTGAGGCTGCAAGGCGCGGAAGGCGGTGAGACGGCGTACAATTTCGGTAAGCCGTGCGCTATCTTGCAGCTCGCGCAGGCTGCTCACGTTGGGGCAGCTCACGTTCACCACAAAGTAGTCGGCGTGGGGGTACAGCGCGACAAAGCATTTTTCGTAATCGTCGGGGGCTTTATCGTTGGGGGTGAGCGTATTTTTGCCGATGTTGGCGCCTACTACCAGCTTAGGGTTACGCTTTCGCAAATTCGCCGCTACCGCTTCTACCCCCCTGTTGTTAAACCCCATTCGGTTGATGATAGCCATATCCTTCGGCAGCCTGAAGCAGCGCGGCCGAGGGTTGCCGCGCTGCGCCAGCGGCGTTACCGAGCCTACCTCAACGTAGCCAAACCCCAGGCAGGCCAGCTCGTCCGTAAGCGCCGCATTCTTGTCAAATCCGGCCGCCAAGCCCACAGGATTTGGAAAGTCAATGCCGAATACGGTTACCTCAAGCGATTTATGCCTGTAGGTGCAGCATTTTTTTACCACTCTCCGGCCCCAGGGTATAAATTTCAGCGCGCCAAGCATGAGCATGATAATACGGTGTATCGGCTCCGGAGAAAAAATAAAAAATATGGGACGAAAAAATCGGTACATGCTTTTACTTTTATTTAGAAGTTGTCTTACAATTCGCCGTTACGCAAGCTCGCCGCCTTTCATCTCCAGCACCTTGTAGTTCCACTGCACCTCGCGCAGCAGGCCGTCAACCCTCGCCTTGCTGGTGTCGGTCAGGAATATCTGCCCAAAAGCGCTGTGCGATATAACCCCTATCAGGCTTTTAACGCGCTGCATGTCGAGCTTGTCAAAAATATCGTCGAGCAGCAGCATGGGCGGCATGTCCAAGCGCTGCTGCAGTAGCTCCACCTGCGCCAGCTTGAGCGCCAGCAGCATAGTTTTTTGCTGCCCCTGCGAGCCTAACTTTTTGATGGGGTATCCGTCGAGCCGCATGGCCAAGTCGTCGCGGTGTACGCCCACCGAGGTGAACTGCAGGGCGCGGTCGCGGGCAAAGCTTTGCTTGAGCAGCTCCAGCAAGCTGCCGTCCTTCAGGTCGGAGGCGTACGAGAGCTGCACCTGCTCCTTTCCCTGCGATATCAGCTCGTAGTATTTTTGAAAAAACGGCATCAAGTCCTCGACAAGTTGGCTACGCTTGCCGAAAACCTCGGCAGCGCAAGCGCTCAGCTGGCTGTCCACAATATCGAGCACCTCGAAGCTGAACGCTTGCGCCTCCTTGAGCATTTTGTTGCGCTGCTGCAGCGCCTTTCCGTACCGCGCAAGAGCGTCGAGGTAGCTACTGTCGAGCTGGGCAATAACGCTGTTGAGGTAGCGGCGGCGCTCGTCGCCCGATTCGCTGATGAGAGCGCTGTCGGCAGGCGAAATCATGACCAGCGGCAGCATCCCAACGTGGTCGGCAAGGCGCTCGTAGGCGGTAGCGTTGCGCTTGAAGACCTTGCCATCGGCACGCGTACAGCCGCACGATACCACCTCCTCGCCGCCGCGAACATCGTACGCACCCTTAACCAAAAAGAAATCTTCGCCGTGGCAAATGCACTGCCTGTCGGTAAGCCCTGCGCTGCTTTTGCACATGGAGAGCAGGTAGAGCGCGTCGAGCAGGTTGGTCTTGCCCTCGCCGTTGCTCCCCACTAAGCAGGTGAGCTTGGCGGCAGGCTCCAACTCCAGCTGACGAATATTTTTGAAGTTTACAATTGATAAATGTTTAAGGTGCATGGCAATGCTACTTTAGCGTGTCAACGGCGGAGGCTGCATGCAAGCCGCCGGACAACGCTGCAAAGGTAACAAATTAATTGAAAATGGAGAACTCTCCTGCCATCGTGATTTCCGGTAAAGCTATGCGCTATCTTTTTCGCCATAAATTTCGGGATTTTTTTACTCGTCGTCTGTGCGCAATTAAATTATTTTATGTACGTTTGTATTGGTAACTAAAAGTAAATAGAACATGCATATAGCAAATCCCATATACGACGTAGCCTTCAAGTTCATGATGGAGGACAATAAGGTGGCCAAAGCATTTCTTTCGGCCATTATCCAGGAAGAAGTGGTGGAGCTGGATTTTGCATCGCAGGAGCACACCATCCGTATTAAAGACGGGCCGAAAAAAACAAAGGCAAAAAAAACAAAGGCGCAATCGGCAACGACGCAGTATACCGTATGCC
>JAISGH010000179.1 GCA_031263185.1 Prevotellaceae bacterium
TTAGTGGGGGCGCAGCTGGGCGAGCGCATGGGGGATGTCGCGCTGAGCGGCGTAATCAAGAGCAGCTACCGGTACTGCCTCCGGGAGGAGTCCCAGCTGCCCAGGTGCATGGACGGCTCCACGGCGTGCGCCGACCCCGCGCAGCAGTACTACTGGTACAGCACGCTGAGCGATTGGGAGAGCGACCGGTGGCTTTCCGCGTGCCTGTAGAAACGGTAATGCCTGCAAGCGTACAATCGTTGCTAATTGTTGCAGCGCAGGTAATAGTATAGGGTTTTTGGACTGTACTATCTTGAGCCTTTACAAATATTTGGAAAACATTATCTCCATCAACCAAATTTTTTCGGCCTGTGCCGCTTTTGCACCTTTGCTGTCAACCTTAGTAATCATAACGTAGAACTTAAATGTTGAAAATTTTCTTTTAAATTATCGATTATTAAGGTTTTTGCAAACAAAAAGACTGCTTAATATTACTATAATATGTTAAATATCAGAACGTTATGAATTTTTGTCATGTACTAAGCAGTTGGTTTGAAACACCATCAACTATTGAATATAAACTCTCATATATCTTCACGGAAAAAAATCAAGTGGTATTCGGGCGTATTTGATGAATGTTACGCTCCTACATCCTTGCCAGCGGCGCGGTATCCAAACTTGCTGTTTCGCCGTTGAGGTATTTGAAGTGTCCGGCAACGGCAATCATGGCGGCGTTGTCGGTGGTGTAGCGTGGCGCGGGCAGGTAGGTTGTGCAGCCGTGCTTTTCGCCAAAGGCGCAAAGCGCGCTGCGTAGCCCTGCGTTGGCCGATACGCCGCCGGCAATGGCAACCTCTCTCACGCCGGTACGCTTAACGGCTTTTTCCAGCTTGTGCAGCAAAATTTCGATGATGGTGCGCTGCAGCGAAGCGCACAAGTCGGCCTTGTTTTCGGCGACGAAAGCGGGGTTTTGGGCAACCTGATCGCGCAAAAAGTAAAGGAATGAAGTTTTGAGGCCGCTAAAGCTGTAGTCTAACCCCGCAATTTGCGGCTTGGCAAAGGTAAATTTTTGCGCATTGCCCTGCGCCGCCAGCTTGTCTATAGCGGGGCCGCCGGGGTATGGCAGCTCCATTACCTTGGCGCACTTGTCGAAGGCTTCGCCGGCGGCATCGTCAATGGTTTGGCCGATGATTTCGTGCTCAAGCAGCTTTTTTACCAGCAAAATCTGCGTGTGCCCGCCCGAAACCAGCAAGCATAAAAACGGAAGCTTCGGGTGTGGAGTTACCTTGCCGGGTTCGTCAATAAAGTGCGACATCACGTGCCCCTGCAGGTGGTTTACCTCAACGATGGGAGCTCCTGTAGCCAGCGCAAGCCCCTTGGCAAAGGACACGCCTACCAGCAGCGAGCCAATTAACCCTGGCCCCCGCGTGAACGCAATGGCGTCTATTTCGCGGGGGTGCACCTGCGCAATTTCCAGCGCACTGCTCACCACCGGAATAATATTCTGCTGGTGCGCCCGCGACGCCAGCTCGGGAACAACGCCGCCGTAAGCTTCGTGCACGCTCTGGTTGGCAATCACGTTAGAGAGCAGCGTAGCGCCGCGCGCTACCGCCGCCGATGTGTCGTCGCACGAAGATTCTATACCCAAAATAATATCGTTACACTCCATTTGTATTCGTATAAATTAAGTATTTTGCCGACATTCCGCACAGCAAAACCTGAACAAAAATAGTAACTTTGCCCGATTAAGCAAGCTTTATTTTTAAATCTTTTGAAGAAGATACTCATCATATTTGGTTTAGTGGTGCTGGTGCTCTTTTTGTTACCAACAGCCGCTTTTTTCACGGTACAGCATCCAAAGGTGCAAAAAATGCTGGTGGACGAAACTGCTAAAATGCTATCAAACAAGTTGAAGGCTAAGGTAAGCGTAGGCTCTGTTCGCTTTCGGCTATTTAACCGTCTTGTGCTGAACGACGTGCATATACAAGATACGAAAGGAGATACGCTGATTTTTGTGAGCCGGCTGGCAGGATCGCTCACGCGCCTGCGCTTCTCCGACAGGTACGTAGAGATAGGGACGCTACGCCTGACAGACGCCCAGCTAAACCTCGAAAAAGATACCGCGGGAGTTCTCAACTTAAGCTCGCTGATTAACGGGCTAAAAAGTAGCAGCGATACCTCTCAGCCTAAAGCGTTAAAGGAGGAAAAACCTTTTCACCTGCGCGTACACAACGTAGAGGTTGAGCGGCTGTTTTTCTGCTACATCGACCACTACCTGCAAGAACCGACGAGCGATAGCGCCATCAACTTTAAGCACGTCGTTGCAGAGGATGTATCATTCAAGGTGAGCAACCTGAACATGGACGGCGACACCATGGTATGCCACCTGGAGCATTTGCAGCTCAAGGAGCGTAGCGGCTTCAACCTGCACAAGCTATCGGGCGTGGTGAGCGTAGCGCCCACCTTTATCGAAGTAAAGCAGCTGGTAGTACGCGACGACTTTTCGGACATCAACGCCAAGTACTACCGCATGGACTACGACAAGTTTGCCGATTTTCCCGACTACATAGAAAAAGTGCGCATGTCGGCCGATTTTGTTTCGGCTAAGGTTGATTTGTACACCATTGCCTTTTTTGCGCCCAAAATGTCCAAGCTGCACCTGAACGTTGGCCTTACGGGGCTTGCCGGCGGTCCGGTAAGCAACCTCAGAGGGCGTGATTTGACGCTCGAATTTGGCGAAGGTACAAAGGCCAGGGTCAACTTTTCCATGCAGGGGCTGCCCGACGTGCCCAATACTTTTTTTACGTTCGACGTAAAAAACCTTGTAAGCAACCCCGAAGACCTTCTTTTGGCCGACAACATTGTGCTGAACAGCCGGTACGCCGAGCAGCAGGCGCTGCTGCGGCAGCTGGGTGCGCTGCAGGGAAAAGCCCGCTTTACAGGCTTCCCGAGCAACTTTGTAGCCGACGGCGTGCTGCTATCAGACATCGGTACGCTCATCAGCGACCTCTCGTTTGCGCCGACACCCGATTCGACAATGCTCATCAACGGAACATTGGGAACCGACAACTTTAACCTCGGTAAGCTGATGAACGACTCCATTATGGGGAAGATAAACTTCTACGGCAAAGTTAGCGGGACGTTCAAAAACATCAAAAATTTATCGCTCAACGCCGACCTGAGCATCCCAATGGTAGAGCTTTACGGCTATCCCTACCGCCACACCAAGCTCAAAGGGTTGATTACCGAAAATTCGTTCAGGGGAGAGCTGCTGTGCGAAGATGCCAACATGAACTTTGACTTTCGCGGCGTTGCCAACTTTGAGCAAGAAAAATCGCAGTTCGACTTCAAGCTTCAGCTGCACCATGCCGACCTTGTAGCCATTGGCCTCAACAAGCGCGACAGCCTCTCGCAGCTCAACATGGAAGCCGTTGCCTCCTTTGAGGGCAACAGCATAGATAACTTTGCCGGAAATTTTGACATCAACAGCGCCAAGTACACCGCCACGCAGGGCGAATTTCCGGTAAGCTCTGTCCGCATAGAGGCAAAGCATAGCGGAGATACCGAGCGCTTGTCGCTCAAATCGGATATGCTTGAGGCTACTCTGAAAGCCAAAGGCGGTATGAGCAACGTTGTGCCTGCGCTGGACAGCGTGCTTCGCCGCTTTGTGCCGGCATACCACAACCTGCTGCCGGTATCGGTGGCGCACGGCAGCGCACCGAAAGCGGAAAAAGAAGCAAAGCCGCAGGAGGTGTTTGAGTATTCCTTTTCGCTGCTGACCAAAAACGCCGAGAAGCTGCAGCAGGCGCTAATTCCCGCGCTAATGGTTGCCGACAGCACCTCGCTGAGCGGCTGCATTTCGTCCGACGTAAGCTGCGTAAAGCTTACGCTTAGCGCTCCTGCTATACGCTACGCCAACCTGCATCTTTCCGATGTGCGCCTGCGCTCCGCCTCGAAAGCCTCGCAGCTGCACTTTAGCGTTACAGCAGAAAAAGCCGACCTGAACAACCTGAAAGTGCAGGATTGGGAGGTAGCCGGTACGCTGGAAAACAACCTGCTCGCGCTAACGTCGAGCCACAAAACCAACATTGCCTCGGGTAAAGTGAAAGCACATGCGCTGTTTTTTGAAAACAGGCATGGCAAGCACGGCATAGACGTAGAGCTATTCCCCTCGACCTTAGTGCTGAGCGACATGCTCTGGAATTTATCGCAAAGCAAAATTCGGATAGAGGACAAGCGCTATACCATTGACAGCTTCAGGCTGGAAAACGACCTCCAGCTGCTGTACGTCAACGGTGTAGCGTCGCAGGATATACGCGATACGCTTTCGTGCACGCTGCGCAACCTCTCGGTAGGGCCGCTGCTGCGTACGCTCAGCAGCAAGGTAGAGCTGGAAGGTAACGTTTCGGGGAAAGTTTCCGTCAAGGGTATGCTTGCGCCGTCGCCGCTGCTTTTTGCCAACGTGCAGGCCTCTGCGGTTACCCTTTTCAAAAAAACGATAGGGAATATTACCCTGCATACCTTTACGGCAGAAAGCGAAAAAGACCTTGCCATACAGCTGCACGTCAATAAAGACAGCGAAGAAAACCTGAGCGTGGAGGGAATGCTGAAATCCGACGGCAAGGTGCAGGCCTTGGCCAAGCTCAGCAGCGTAGATTTGTACCATATTTCGCCGCTGCTTGCGGGGACGCTGTCGGACATTGACGGTACGCTGAGCGGCGACCTTGACGTTACCGGAACGTTGAAGCATTTGCTGCTCAACGGCAACCTGCTCATGAACCATGGGCAGGTCAAGGTAGATTACCTCAACTCAACGTTCAGAATGGATGGCCCCGTAGCCGTGAAAAACAGCACGATACAAATGCTCGGCATGGCTGTAAAGGATGACAAAAACAGCGTTGGCAAGCTCAACTTTACCTTAGCCAACGTCACCACGCCGGACAACCTCCGGTTTTCGCTGACGGTAGAGCCGAATAAATTTCACGTAGTCAACACTACAGAGCGCCACAACGACTACTTTTACGGGCAGGGTTACGCTACGGGAGTAGCGCAAATCAACGGCGAGCATGGCGAAATCAGCATCAACGTAACCGCAAAAACCGACAGTAAAACATCGCTTTCCATACCTTTAGGCTCAAAGGCGCAGGTGCAGGGCAGCAACTTTATCAACTTTGTCACTCCTGCCAATGACGTTGCAGGGAAGCAAAAGAAAGAGGAAAATCACGCCGTGTCAAACCTCAAGGTTGACCTCGACCTCGACGTAACGAGCGACGCGGATGTAATGCTGGTGCTTAACCAAAATACAGGCGACGTTATCAAGGCGGCAGGCAACGGCAACCTCAAAATTGAGGTGGAGTCGGCAAAAAACTTGTTCCAAATATTCGGCACCTACACCATGCAGCGCGGCGAATACGCCATTTCCATCCAAAATCTGGTGAACAAAAAATTCAAGATAGACAACGGAAGCGCCATCACCTTCAACGGCGAAATTGCTGCGGCAACGGCCGACATTCACGCCACCTACAAAGTTCGCGCACCGTTGTCCGACCTCTTTAGCGATACCGCCACCGCCCGCTATAAGCGCGCTATCCCCATTGACTGTAAGGTGAGCATGACAGGCCTGCTGACCGCCCCCGACCTCAAATTCAAAATAGACGCCCCCACAGCCGATAACGAAACCAGAGACCTGATGCTGGCGCAGCTCAACACGGAGGATAACGTAGTAATGCAGTTCCTTTCGCTGCTTTTGATTGACCGGTTCGTGCCGCAGCAGGATATATCGGGTTCCGGGCAAAGCGTTGGCAACACCGCCATCAGCGCCACCATTGGAGGGCTTATAACTTCGCAGCTGGCCAACCTGGTATCAAACTTTGCAGGCGTGAACGTTGGCGCTACGCTTAACGTCGCAGACAGCTACAGCGAGTCGGATTGGGGCGTTTCGCTCAACACCAACATTACAGACAGAATAGTTATAAGCGCCAGCCTTGAGCATCAGGCGCAGCGAAAGCTGCTTAACCCAAACGGCAACGAGTACCTTGGCGATGTTGACTTGGAGTTTCTGCTCGATAAATCGGGCAAGCTGCGGCTAAAAATGTTCGGCCATGCCAACGACCAGTACACCGAAATGATGGCCGGTAGCAACCGCTACGGCTTAGGGCTTTTCTATCAGGAAGACTTCGACAGCTTTGCCGACCTGTGGAGGGCTATTTTTAGCAAAAAAGCTAAAAGCAAAAGCAAAAGCGCCGCGAAAGCATCACAAAATAGCAGCTAATGAGGCTGTAACGAGAATAACGCTGCGAATTAATGGTATTTAACGAATGAATTAGCTAAACTTACAAACTATTGAAAACTTCGCAGTAATTTTGCCGAAAGTAATTTTTTTTGTTTTTAATAATATCACAAACTAATGGCTACAAACTTTATACTGCTGCAAGCAGTTGAACAACAACAGCTTGATTTTATTGAGCTCGCTATAAAAGGAGGGTGGGTGATGATTCCCATTTTGATACTTTCGTTTATAGCGGTATTTATTATTGTCGAGCGCTTTTTGGCTATTCGCCGAGCCTCTAAAGTTGATAATCACTTTATGAGCAACATCCGCGAGTACATCCTGAACAACCGCACCGACGCCGCCATTGCGCTGTGCCAAGCCAGCGCAATACCGCAGGCGCGCCTCATCGAAAAAGGAATTAAGCGGATAGGCGCTCCGCTAAACGACATTCAAACCGCGATAGAAAACGAAGGAAACCTTGAAGTAGCAAGGTTGGAGAAAGGGCTGGCAATTCTGGCAATGATAGCCGGCGGCGCTCCCATGCTTGGCTTTTTGGGGACGGTAACCGGCATGGTGCGCGCTTTCTTCAACATGGCCAACGCCGGAAATAACTTAGACATTCAGATACTCTCGTCGGGCATATACGAGGCAATGGTAACTACCATTGCAGGCCTTATTGTGGGGCTTGTCGCCTTCTTTGGCTACAACCTTCTGGTAGCGCAGGTACAGCGCGTTGTATTCCACCTTGAGGCAAGCACAATGGAATTTATGGACATGCTGTACGCTAAAAAGTAGCGGGAAGAAATTTTGAATTTTGAATTTTGAATTCTGAATTCTGAATTAGTTGAATTAGTTGAATTTTTGAATTATTTTTTGAATGGCAATCAAGCGAACATTAAAAGTAGATTCCGCTGTTAGCGCGACGTCAATGAGCGATTTGGTCTTCCTTCTCCTCATATTTTTCATGATTACCTCCACCATGGTTAGCCCCAATGCGCTGAAGCTGCTGCTGCCGCAGAGCAGCAATCAGGTGCAGGCCAAGCCTGCGGTGAGCGTATCTATCCCCAAGAACAGCCCGTACCTGTACGTAGATGGGGCAACGCCCGTTACCCTCTCGGAGCTGCCGATAAAGCTAAACCAGCTGCTCGAAGGAAGAGAAGACCCCACCATCTCCATTCATGCCGAAAAAACGGTAACCATCGACGAGGTGGTGAAGGTGATGAACGTTGCCAAGGCGCACCGCTGGAAAGTTATTTTGGCTACCAGCCCGGAAGATTGAGTATAAATTTTTCTACCCGTTACACAGCGAACTATGCAGCCGGATAAAATAAAAGGTATAATTGCTACCGCGATATTTCACGGTATCCTGCTCCTCATGCTGCTATCGTGGGGGTACCAAAAACCTTTCCCTCCACCAGCCGAGCTGGGCATCCTGATTAACTTTGGCGACGCGCTGACCGGCAGCGGCGTAGAGGAGCCAGCGAGCGCAAAGCCTGCTGCATCCCGCCCGCTATCGCAGCCCGCGCCCGCGCCGGAGGAGCAGGGCGTTCTCACGCAAGATTACGAAGAGGCGCCATCCATTTCGCAAGAAAAGAAAAAGGAGAAGCGCAAAAAAGAAAAGCCGCAACGGAGCAGCAAGGAGCAAAACCCTCAGCAACCCTCCGATATGCAGGCAGACGAAGCGCCCCAAAAGCCGGTGGAAAAGCCACGCGAGGTAAATCGCAACGCGCTCTTTCCGGGGAAAAGCGCAGCCGGGTCGCAGGGGCAAAGCAGCAGCGCAACCTCCGGCAACCAGGGTTCGCCGGACGGCTCGCCGCTATCGCCCAACACCATGGGCAGCGGACTTGGAGAGATTAGCGGGGTAAGCCTTGCCGGTCGCTCCCTGAGCGGTCGCCTCCCCGAGCCGGACTACCGCATACAGCAATCCGGTCGCGTTGTTGTGCGCATTAAGGTGGACAGGGACGGCAACGTAGTGGAGGCCGAAGCAAGGCAGGAAGGCTCTACGCTAATGGACGCAACCCTGTACGACGCGGCAGAGCGCGCTGCCCGCAGAGCAAAGTTCAGCGCCTCGTCCGACGGCCCGCTTTTCCAAAACGGAATTATTACCTACGTATTCAAGCTGGGGCGGTAGAAATTCAAAAAATTCAAAAAATTCAAAAATCATTGCAAGAAAAGCTCATTATCCTCGATTTTGGTTCGCAGACCACGCAGCTCATAGGGCGGCGCGTGCGCGAAATGAATACCTACTGCGAGATTGTCCCCTACAACAAGTTCCCGGCGGGCGACGTTAGCGTAAAAGGCGTTATCCTTTCGGGTAGCCCTTTCTCGGTGTACGACGCGGCCTCGTTCAGGGCGACGCTATCCGACTTTCGGGGCAAAATACCAACGCTGGGCATTTGCTACGGCGCGCAGCTCATGGCGCACGAGGCAGGCGGTAGGGTTGAACCTGCCGGGCTGCGCGAGTACGGACGCGCCAACCTGCAAAATATCGACGGCAGCGACGAGCTGCTGCGGGGCATTGCCGGCGGGTCGCAGGTGTGGATGTCGCACGGCGATACCATTACCGCGCTGCCGCAAAGCTTCCGCGTGGTGGCGTCAACAAAAGAGGTTGCCAACGCCGCCTACAAAATCGACGGCGAGCAAACGTGGGGCGTACAGTTCCACCCGGAGGTGTTCCACACCGAAGACGGCCCCGCGCTGCTGCAAAATTTTATCCGTGTTTGCGGATGCCGGCAAGACTGGACGCCTGCCTCGTTTATTGACGCTACCGTGGCGTCGCTAAAGCAGCAGCTGGGCAGCGACAGGGTGGCGCTGGCGCTCTCGGGAGGCGTAGACTCAAGCGTGGCGGCGATGCTGCTGAGCAAGGCTATCGGGAAAAATCTCACCTGCATTTTTGTCGACAACGGGCTGCTGCGCAAAGACGAATTTGAAGCTGTGCTGGAAAGCTACGCGAACATGGGGCTTAGCGTAACCGGCGTAAACGCCAAGGAGCGCTTTTACGCCGGCTTGAAAGGCGTAACCGAGCCGGAAAAGAAGCGCAAAATTATCGGCAAGGGGTTTATTGACGTTTTTGAGGAGGAAGCGCACAAGCTGCAAGGCATACGGTGGCTGGCGCAGGGCACCATCTACCCCGATATTATCGAATCGCTCTCCATTACGGGCGCTACCATCAAGTCGCACCACAACGTGGGCGGGCTGCCCGACAAGATGAACCTGAAAGTGGTAGAGCCGCTGCGCCTGCTCTTCAAAGACGAGGTGCGCCGCGTGGGGCGCGAATTGGGGCTTGCCGAGGAGTTCATTTCGCGGCACCCTTTTCCGGGGCCGGGGCTGGGGGTGCGCATTTTGGGCGACATTACCCCCGAAAAAGTGCGCATGTTGCAGGAAGCCGACCACATCTTCATACAGGGTCTGCGCACCGACGGGCTATACCATACGGTGTGGCAGGCGGGTGCCATCCTGCTGCCGGTGCAGTCGGTAGGCGTGATGGGCGACGAGCGCACCTACGAGAACGTCGTTGCGCTGCGGGCGGTGCTCTCTACCGACGGCATGACGGCCGACTGGGCGCCGCTGCCGTACCCCTTTCTCGCCCGCATCTCCAACGAAATTATCAGCAAGGTAAAAGGCGTAAACCGCGTGGTGTACGACATCAGCAGCAAGCCGCCCGCCACCATTGAGTGGGAGTAAAGTTGCCGTAACTGCCCGAAAGGCAGCTGTAACTTATGAAGCGCAACTCTACCCCACCCTGCTTGCTATCTTTCCGTTGTGCAGGATGGTTTCTATGCAATCGCCTGCTTTTACGTCGTTGGCGCTACATAGCCGCGCTCCGTTTTTCAGGGTTATGGAGTAGCCTCTTTGCAGGATTCCGGCAGGGTTTACCAGCTTCAGCTCGCTGTCTAACCTGTCAACCACCAAGCGGCTACGCACGAGGGTTTGGGCTGCGGCCTGCGCCAAGCGCTTTGGCAAGTACTCCGCTACCCGCCTTTTTTCCTGCTGCACGTGTAGCTGCGCATGCGATGCCAGCGCAAATGAGAGCTGCTGCAGGTGGCGCTCGCAGCCGGTCAGTATGCTGCTCCATGTTTCGGACAAGGTTTCCCACAGCTCCTCTACCAGCGCCTCCTGCTCCGCCATTTTTTCTACCAAAAATTCGGCAGCAGCGGTGGGGGTTTTCAGCATGGTATGCGCTACCATATCCACCACGCTCACGTCGCGGTCGTGCCCAATGCCGGTGATGACCGGCAGCGGAAACTGCGCCACGTTGCTTGCCAGCGTATAGCTGTCGAAGCACGACAAGTCGCTCTGCGACCCGCCGCCCCTGAGTATGGCTACTACATCGAACTCGGAGGCTCGCCCGTAAATACGCTCCAGCGCGTCGATAATGGCAGGCTCGGCCTCCTTGCCCTGCATGGCGGCCTGAAACAGCACGGTGCGAAACGCATAGCTGTGGCCGTTGCTGTGCAGCTGCTGCATGAAGTCGCCGTAGCCAGCCGCGCGCTCGGAGGAGACAACGGCAATGCTTTGCGGCAGCAGCGGCAGCTCCAGCTCGCGGTTCATGTCGAACACGCCGTCGGCGCACAGGCGTTCAATGGTTTTTTTGCGCGTCAGCGCGACCTCGCCTGCCGTGTAGGCCGCGTCAATATCCAAAATGTTCAGCCGCAGGCCGTAGAGCTCGTGGTACTGCACCGCCACGCGCACCAGCACCTTCATGCCCTCGCCAAAGTCCATGCCCGTTTCGGATGAAAAGTACGACTTTAGCATCCGGTAAACGTTAGCCCAAATATTGGCGCTTGCCTTGGCCACAATTCTGTCGCTATCGGCATCTTTTTGCACCAGCTCAAGAAAGCAGTGCCCTGCCGCCGATTCGTGCAGCTCGTTTACTTCAGCCGTTATCCAGTAGGCATCGGGGATGGCCTCCACCGCCTGCTTTACGATGAGCTGAAGCTCTTTGAGGGATATTGAAGATGGCGCCAAAATAATTAATAATTAATAATTAATAATTAACAATGTCAATGCCGCTGATTATATTTTTATTGTGCCAAATTTAATGTGTAATTCTAAGCGCATGACAAAAATTTATAGCACACTGATATTTAATATATTATAGCAACATTAAGCAGATTTTTGTTTGTAAAAATCTTAATCAGTAACTTAGAAGAATTTTTTTTACTTTTAAATTCTACCCTCCCTCCCAATGCCATTCAAATTAAGCCGTTTTCTATTCATGGATAATAGGGAGGCACATTCTTCTTTTGTCAATGTGACTTTACACAAAATCTTTCCCATATATTTTTTCTCAACAAAGGTAATTAATTTTTCTGTTATTTCAGGATTGACACGATACGACGCTATTTGTGATTTGCTTCAAAAAATCTGTATCTTTGACATCGTAAACAGCGAACAAGAGAACAAAGGAACAAGAGAACAAAGGAACAAGAGAACAAAGGAACAAGAGAACAAAGGAACAAGAGAACAAAGGAACAAGAGAACAAAGGAACAAGAGAAAGGTTGTGATTTGCTTCAAAAAATCTGTATCTTTGACATCGTAAACAGCTAAGTTTACTTCCACCAAAACGTAAAGCAAATTAAAGTAAAGAAACATTGACATCTTTCATTTTTTGTCATGTACTTAGACGGAAGAACAGGTATGATATCAGAAGAAAAGGCTACAGCCGCCAAAATCTGCGTTAGCGTAGCCACCCCCGACTTTGCCGAGCGCCCCGGCGTAGCGCAAAGCAGCGCAATGGTCGAGCTGCGCCTTGACCTGATGCTGCCGGATTTGGAGCAGGTAAAGGAGCTGCTGCATCATCGCCATCATTATCGGCTTCCGACGATTGCAACGTGCCGCGAGGGTAAGCTTAGCCTCCCTGAGCGCTTGCAGCTGCTGCAATTTGCCATTCGCCACGGAGCAAGCTACGTGGATATTGAAGTAGAGGCCGACAAGACCTACCGCGAAGCGCTGGTGAGGCTTGCAAAAGAATGTGGCTGCAAAGTCATCATATCGTACCACAACTTTGAGCAAACACCCGGCCTGCCGGAAATGCGAAAAATTATTGCCGACTGCCGCAGCATGAGCGCCGACGTGGTAAAGCTGGTTACGACCGCGCACACGGTGCACGACAACGCAAGGGTTTTGTCGCTTTACGAAGGAGAAAGCAATCTGGTAGCCTTTGCTATGGGCAGCATCGGAAAGATTACCCGCCTGGCCTGCCTTTACCTTGGTGCGCCGTTCACCTACGCTTCGCCAGCATCCGGATTGGAATCCGCCCCCGGACAAATCACGGCGGAGGATATGAGCATAATGATTCAAAATTTTGATTTTTGAATTTTGAATTTTTTTAATCGTTGAATTTTTGAACTGCTGAACCATTAAACCGTTGAATTTTTGAATTTATTTGCCATTACCGGAAACCCTGTGCTGCACAGCAAAAGCCCCATTTTATTTGATGCGGCCTACCCTTCCCATGCCGATGATTTTGCCTACTTTCGGCTGGCGGCGCAGTCGGCGGAGGAGGCAATGCTGCTGTTTGACGAGCTGGGGTTGAGCGGAATAAATATTACGTCGCCTTTCAAAAGCAGCGTGGCGCAGCTGGCAGACCTGCGCTCGCCGGAGGTGCAGGCGCTCAATGCATGTAACACCCTGACGCTGGAGAACGGCAAAAAGTGCTGCTACAACACCGATATTTTTGGCGTGTCGGGCAGCTTTGAGAGCGCCGGCGTATCGCCTGCCGGAAAGCGTTGCCTGGTGCTGGGCGCCGGAGGGGCGGGAGGCGCGGCGGCGTACGCCCTGCACTCGGCCGGCGGCGTTGTTACCATTGCCAACCGCACGGTAGATAAGGCGCGTTGGCTGGCAGAGAGTATAGGCTGCCGCTATGCAGGCTTGGACGAGATTGCCGCCATTGCTCCGCAGGCCGACATCATTGTGAACACGCTCTACCAGCATGTGGACGTTGTGGACGAGGCGTGGCTCAAGCCGCAGCACGTTGTTTTCGACGCTATCTACCACGGGTCGAAGCTGCGGGAAAAAGCGCTGCGCACAGGCTGTAAATTTATTGACGGTACCGGCTGGCTGCTGCATCAGGGCGTTCCTGCCTACCGCAGGTTTACGGGCGTAGAGCCTGATGTGGACAGCATGAAAAAGGCTGCGCTGACGCAAAAGCTGCCCGGACATATTTCCCTCATCGGGTTTATGGGAGCCGGAAAGAGCACCGTTGCGCCGTTGCTGGCCCACCTGCTGGGGATGCCCGCAGTTGACGTCGACGCTACGCTGGAGGCGCGGTGCGGCGCAAGCATCCCGCAGCTTATAGGCAAAATGGGAGAGGCGTACTTCAGGGAGCAGGAGCGTATTGTGCTCGAGGAGGCTTTGGCGTCAGCAACGCCAACCGTCATTTCGTGCGGCGGCGGCGCAGCCACGCAGCCGCAGCTTGGCCGGCGCCTCAAGGAGCGCAGCATTGTTGTTTGGATTTACGCCTCGCCCAAGCGCTGCGTAAGCCGCATCAGCGTTGACACGCGGCCGCTGCTGGCGCAGCACGGCAACCCGCTGCAAGCCGCAGCCAAGCTATTCGAGAAGCGAAAATTTTTGTACGCAAAAGCGGCGTGGATGCTTGTGAGCAGCGCCGACCGCAGCGCAGAACAGGTAAGCCTGCTTATTTATGACGAAATCAGTAAAGCCTTCCACGGTTAGCGGGCGCGTTGTTGCGCCGGCCTCCAAGAGCGTAGCGCAGCGCGCTGTTGTTGCTGCTGTGCTTGCCGACGGCGCAAGTACGCTGCACAACCTGAGCCTGTGCAGCGACACGCAGGCAGCCATAGGCGTTGCCAAAGCCCTGGGCGCACAGGTAGAGCGGCTGGGCAGCAGCAGCAGCTACCTCATCACCTCCAATCTTTTTGCAAACAGCGCAGGTAAAATATCGCTTTTTTGCGGCGAATCCGGCTTGCTGACGCGCATGATAACGCCTGTGGCAGCCTTGCTCCCGCAGGAGGTAGAGATAAACGGACACGGCTCGCTTGCCTCCCGCCCGATTGACATGGTAGAGGCTCCCCTGCGGAGCTTGGGCGCAACCGTTGCCGCCACCGGCGGGCGGCTTCCCATCCGCGTACAGGGCGGGCTACAGGGCGGCAGCGTGCACGTTGACGGTAGCCTGAGTTCGCAGCTGCTCACCGGGCTGCTGATGGCGCTGCCGCTGGCGCAGCGCAGCTCCTCCATATACGTGAGCAACCTGAAAAGCAAGCCTTACGCTGCGCTTACGGTTGATTTGCTGAAATCATTTGGGGTGAACGTTGAGCACGAGCGCTACGAAGTTTTCCGCATCGGCGGGCGGCAGCGCTACACGCCGTGCTCCTGCAACGTAGAGGGCGACTGGAGCGGAGCGTCGTGCCTGCTGGTGGCGGGGGCTATTGCCGGAAGCGTTACCGTAGAAAACCTGAACGTCCGCTCGCCGCAAGCCGACAAGAAAATCCTGACCGTGCTGGAGCGCGCCGGCGCAAACGTAAGCGTTGAGCGCGGCGGCGGCGGGCAGAGCGCGGTTACCGTCTCGCAGTCCGCTCTCCGGGCATTTACGTTCGACGCCACCGACTGCCCCGACCTCTTCCCTGCCGTTGTGGCCTTAGCGTCGCGCTGCAGCGGCGTCAGCGCGGTGAAGGGAGCCTCGCGCCTGACGCACAAGGAGAGCAACCGTGCGCTGACCCTGCAAAAAGAGTTTGGAAGCTTGGGAGTAGAAATTCGGCTTCGGGGCGATGAAATGCTCATCACCGGCAGCAGCGCAAGCGGCGGCAGCGTGAGCGCACACGGCGACCACCGCATTGCCATGGCGCTGGCTACAGCAGCGCTTCGCGCAGGCGGCGAGGTAGTAGTAGAGCAGGCCGAAAGCGTGGAGAAATCATACCCCGATTTTTGGAGGGATATGGAGCAGCTGACGGC
>JAISGH010000190.1 GCA_031263185.1 Prevotellaceae bacterium
AAGGATTGTAGGAATGTTGCGCCTGCGCGGCGTATGATGCCGAAAGTAGCAGCGCTGCCAAAATAAAAATTGCCCGCTTCATAGTACTGAAAATTAAAAAGGTTAATGCACATCGGTTAGTCTCTTTGCTACTGAGGTTGTTTTGTTGAGAAAATTAGGTAAAATCGCTTGTCATATCTCTTTGATGTCGGCATAAATTTGCGACTGAATGGCGTTTTTCATTTCTACGCAGTCAATTTTTTTTATTTTCTTAGCCGTTCCCATAGCGCATCAAAATCTTTAGGATTTCTTATTTCGATAATTGAATAGCCCATTTCTAAGTACATGACAAAATTCCGGACTAACATAGCGATGTTGTTTTTTTGTTCGCAAATCAAGCTGACAGTGCAAAATTACAATAATAATTCCTTACCGGCAAATATGATGTGCATTTCAAATTGTCGCGCCGTGGCGTTACGCCGCAGGTGGTGGGAGGTTAACTTTGTTGAACTCCTTGTCGCACACAGGCGCGTAGCGCCTATGCGTTCATAGCCGTGCGCGACAGCGCACGGACACGAAAATCGTTGCATCCGGAGCGCCGCGTAGCGGTGCCGTATATAACCGCCGCTACGCGGCGCTCGGATGGGGTGACACCCGCTGACCGTGCGCTGTCGCGCACGGCTATAAGCACGTAGGCGCTACGCGCCTGTGTGCGATAATTTGAAATGCACCTATCTTCTTAGCCGTTCCCATAGCGCATCAAAATCTCAAAAATTTCTTATGCTGAAAATTCCGGCTCAGGTACCTCGTATACCTCCTACCTCGGAACTATCCTCGCAATTCGCTTGGCAACGCGGCGCGTAGCAATTTTATCGGCCTGCGATACAATAAACCTCAGGCAGTCGAAGTACAGCATGACGTACAGCAGCGCGCTGCCCAGCCACATCACGCCAATGTTGAACCACATGGTGCCTATTTTTGCGTTGCCAAGGATTTTGTGCGGCGAGTAGAGGTGCGCTCTCCCAAAGCGCGACGCAGGCTCGCGAAATATGGGGTCTTTTACCTGCGCTAAATGTCCGTCGTTGCTTACCCGTATTTTTTCAAAATCGTTTTGGTTGAGCACCACCTCCGCCACTGCGTTGTTGTAGTACCTGTGCTTGAGCGCTACCAACGCCTGCGGCCCGCCCAGCTGCCGCTCCAGCTCCAGCACCTTGCTGTTGCGCCGGAGCGAGGTGGCGCTGGCTTGGGCAAATAAAGCTTGCCGTAGCGCCGCGAGGCTTTGCTTGAGCCGCTGCGCGTATTCGGGCGTGTAGGCGGCAAGGCTAAGGCTGTCGCTCGCGGGAAGCACTATGCCGTACGGTTCGGCCATGCGCTGCACTGCCGGCAGCTCGTTGCGCAGCAGCAGCAGCCTGTCGCCGGCCAGCGCGGGGTTGCTTTTTGTGTCGCGCAGCACGGCGCCGGCGTTGGCCTCGAGCTGAGGAATGTAAAATCCGGAGGCGAATGACAGCTGGCTGAGCTGCATGTCGCAGCCAAAAAAATGCTTTTCGTACCGGTTGTCGCTAAACTGCGCTACGGCGATGGCTTCGTACGCCCAGCGCGACACCATTGCGTCGGCAACTATCGGCACGTACGAGGTGGTTGAGAGCGCCCTGTGCAGCTTGTCGAAGCGCACCACCACGCCGCTAAACAGCAGCTGCGGCACCAGAATGAGCGGAATGAGGATGTATATGGCCACCTCGGAGTTGAGCGCCGACGAGATGTTCAGCCCAATAAGGTTGGAGCACACCGAGGCCGAGAACATGATGGCGAAGAACTGCGGCGTAAGCCCACCAATCTCCAGAATGGAGTTGCCCACAAGGATGAACGAGAGCGACTGTATGGCAGATACGATAAGCATCACCAGCACTTTGGAGCACAGGTAGCTGTTGCGGCTGAGGTTGAGAAATTTTTCGCGCTCCAGCAGCTTCCTGTCCTTTATTATCTCCTGCGCGCTGGCCGTAAGCCCAAAGAAGATTGCCCCCACCACGCACATGAAAAGGTAGGAGGGAATGTTGACGTTTTCGCTAAAAACATACTTGCCGGGGTCGCTCGGCGTACCGGCAACAAATCGGGTAAAGTAGCCCAGAATGAGCGCCAGCGCCGGCGCTTCGAGCAGCGTAATGAGCATGTACTGGCGGTTGGCTAGCTTTGCCTTGATGTTGCGCCGCATGAACACGAGCATTTGCTGTAGCCGTTCGGGAATTTTGAAGTCGTTTTTGGGCAGGTCGCTTTTGGGCGAGTGCTCGCTCCAGATGCGCGGGTTGATTTTTTTCATGTACAGCCTGTACCACTCCTCTGCCGTGCGTCGGCGCTTGCGGGTAAAGCGTCCGTACTCGTTGACCACGCGCGTTTCCACTACCCGCAGGATGAGGTCGGGGTTGACGTTGCCGCAGGCTATGCACTCGCTCTCTTCGGGGTTGAGGAAGTGGGCGGCCTCCTTGAAGTACACGATGGCGTCCATCGGGTTTCCCTGAAAAATTACGCGCCCGCCGTGGTCCATCACCAGCACGCGGTTGAAGAGCTTGAAGAGGTCGCTTGACGGCTGGTGAATGTTTACCACCACGAGCTTTCCGCGCATTGACTGCCGCTTGAGCAGCAGCATCACCTTTTCGGAGTCAATGGACGACAGCCCCGACGTAGGCTCGTCCACAAACAGCACCGACGGCTGCCGCATGAGCTCCAGCGCGATGTTGAGGCGCTTGCGCTGCCCGCCGCTGATGAACTTGTTGAGCGGATTTCCCACCTTGAGGTTACGCGCCTCCACCAAGTCGAACTGCTCTATGGTGGCGGTAATTTCGCTTTCTATTTGCTCCCTGCTGTAGTCGCGGAAGCAGAGCAGGGCGTTGTAGTAGAGGTTTTCGTACACCGTGAGCTCCTCCACGAGCAGCTCGTCCTGCGGCACGTAGCCAATGGCGCCCTTTACGCTTTCGTGGTCGGCGTGGATGTCGTACCCGTTGATGGTGATTTTCCCCGTGCGCAGCTTGAGGTGCCCGTTGAGCAGGTTGAGCAGGGTTGACTTCCCCACGCCGCTGCCGCCCATGATGGCAACCAGCTCGCCCGAGCGCGCGTGGAACGAGAAAGGGTATACGCCATCCTTGCTGCCCCGAAACCGGTAGCTGATGTCCTGCGCAACGAAAGCTATCCCCTCGTCCTCCTCGTTTTGCGTGAACGTGCTGATGACCTTGTTGTAGTAAATCGGGTCGATGCGGGGGCTGCGGATAACCGACCCCACGCCGAAAATGTACGACCTGCCTACGTTGAGGTTGCGCCCGTTGAGGAAAAAGTTGCTTGCGCCAAAATATTTTACCAGCAGGGTATTTGTGCTTTCTATGAGGAGTACGAAGACTTTTCCTATCAGCTTTTTGTTTTCCAGAAACCGGATGTCGGAGGTCTCGTAAGGGTTTGCATGCGACACCAGCAGCAGGTTTTCGCTCATCGGCATCGACTGCTCGTTGCCCAGCATAAACCTCATGCTGTTGTTAAACTCCCGCTCGCAGATGCGCAGCAGGCCGGCAAAGTAGCGCGCAGCCTCCACGATGTCGGTGGTGGCCATATCCAAATCGCCCAAAAATTCAATGATTTGCAGCGCCATCCACACCTTTTGGTGCTGCTCGTTGTCGTGGTTTACGCTATCGGCAAGCTTGGCGAGGTGGTTGTAGAAGAGAGGCTTTGTTTCGGCGTGCTGCTGCTCAAGCTGGTCGTTATCCTGCTTAAAGCTGACGTAGACATCATCAAATTGCCATAAAAATATTTCGCTTTGCTCATCGCTCAAGTCTTTGTTTTCCAAGAAACGGGCAAAAACAAGCTGTGCAGCCTGCTGCATTATTTGAGCTTTAACCGCAAACAGCGCAAAAAGCTGCGTTAGCGTTTTGAGTAGCGACTCGTTCAAGGGGAAATGCTGTTATAATTGTAACTATGTGTCTGTAACTATGTGTCTGCTTTTTGCAAATATACGATTTTTCCTTTACATAAGTACAACTAAAAGCCGAAAAAGGCTAAATCTTTTTTTGAGGCGACGTAGAAAAAAGAAATAGCCACTTAGCCCGCTAAGGTAGCAGCGTTATTCGGGCGTGGCCGTGGCCGGCGTTGCCGGTCATGGTAGCGCTACCAGAGTTCCATCTGGGCATACCGTCGACAACGTTTCCCGCCATGGTGGCGGCATTGGTAAGGTAGTAGGATGTCGGAACGAGGTATTGACCGGCATCTGTTGGATTTCCCGCTTGCCACGAGGAGGTTTATGGTTACAAAAATAAGGTAAATAAGGTTTTTGAAATTGTTGTTATTGTATGCTACTAAGGTAACCTGGTGGAAACAAGGTTTTTACTTATGCGGCAAAAAGAATTAACCCGTGAAGCCCATCGTTGGTGTAAGTCGGAAATTTTTTGTACCTTGCGCAGGCTTTTTGGTTTAGATTTCCCCCGATTTTGGATAGTCAACCGTATTTTTGGGGAGATCGCAATGATACAAAAGAAATTGCAACCGACTCATAATAAATAGGTTGTTATTATATTTTTTATTTACTGAACCTCCCTAAGGTGTGAGTTGATTTTATGAAAAAATTTGTTGTCATAGCCATTTTTGTTGCCGTGGCGGGCAGCGCCGCCACGGCGCAAACGCAAGGGAACATTAAAGTAAAGTCGCATCCGTCAATAGAGCGGCTGATGCAGAAGCACATTTCCTACAACGCTCAGCATCCCAAAATTGAGGGGTATCGTGTTCGTATTTACCGTGATAACAGCGGTAACGCGCGCCAACATTCGCAGGATATTTCGGAGACCTTTTCGATGCTGTTTCCGGATATTCCCGCCTACCGCAGCTACGATAACCCGTACTTCAAGGTTTCGGTTGGAGATTTTCGCACCAAAGACGACGCGCTGCGATTTTACGTCCACATCAAGCGGCAGTACCCCACAGCCTACATTGTATCGGAGGATATCAACCTCCCCGCGCTATAAGTTTCCGCTGCGGTGGCTGCGCCAGCGCGGGAACAGCTGGTTGATAATTGCCGCTCCGCGCTGCCGGTGATGATCTACGATGTGCCGCTCCACTTTCTCCTGGTATAGATCGCCGATGGTAACAAGAATTCCGGTTTCCTCTACCGCGCCAAACTCGTGGTTAATGGCGGTGCCAAAGGTTTTCATGGTTGCCGAGAGGTTCATGTAGGAGTTGATAAGCGGAGGGATGTACTCGCCCAGCGCGCGCACCTCGCGCGAAAGAATTTTATGGTCTTCTCTGTAGCTGCGCCCGGTAAACAGCGCGTCGAGCGCTTGCCGGTTCATGTTTAGCTCAAGCGGCGCTACCGGCAGCACGAGATTTTCCTTGTCGGGAAAATATTTTTGCATAAAGTATAGCACCATGTTGCGCGCCTCTGCGTTGTAGGAGGTGTACATGGTAACCTTGCCGAACAGGTAGCGCAGGTTGGGTTGATTTACCATTACGCCTCCCAGCCCGTCCCACAGGTTATCGAGCGCGTAGAGGCTCCGCGAGTTGCGGCGGGAACTTTGGAAGTCGGGCTGCACGAATGAGCGCCCCAGCTCTACGGTGTAGGGCAGGTAGTCGGTTTTGAACTTGTCGGAAAAGTGAAAAAGTTCGGAGGTTGCCATATCGGAAATTTCACACCCATTGGTGTAGATGTAGCGATAGCCTCCCAGAATTTCTTGCTCGCGCGAGTTCCATACGATGAGCTGCTTATACGGCTTTTTCGACACGTCGAACTGGTCTATGTCAATAGATTTACCCGTTCCGCCTCCTGCCAGGCGAAAGCTTATTTCGCGCAGGCGGCCAATCTCAAGCATGGTATTGGGGGCGTTGTCGTTGTCGAGGATGTACAGCTCGTTGTCGCCTTTGTTCGTTTTCTTCAAAAACTTATCTTCGCTCAGTTCACGCAGAATGAGCCGCCTGTCTATCGGCGCGATGATTGGTTCCATTTTCATTAGATTTCAAATTCTTGGATTTTAGATTTCAAATTTTTGGGGAATTCCTATTAAAACTCCCTAAGTAAAGGTAACGAGGTTAATGCACACCGTTACTCTCTTTGCTACTTGCGCACCGTCATTCCGAGCGCAGCGAGGAATCTCCTCCTCCTCCTCAGCAGCACCCAAGTGCGGTAGCCGCATGGGTGGAGATTCCTCGCTGCGCTCGGAATGACGGTGCACATTCCAACGCTGCATGCGTTGCCCGTTTTTGGGAAACGCTTACAGCGTTTTTTATCGTGTACTGCTCCGTGGCACCCCCAGCTTTAGCTGGGGGCTATTCACGGGGTACGCCTACGGCGTGATGCGGCAATTTGAATTGAAAATCGACGTAGCCAAATGCACCTTTTCAAAATTCAAAATTCAAAATTCAGAATTCAAAATTTTCAAATTTTTCAATTATCCCGCAGCGAGTAGGTTTTTTGCCGTACAAAATCCACCCATTCGCCTATCTTTTTTTCTTTTGTGAACGTTTCGGGCGGGATGGCCTCCCCGATGTAGAGCTTGAAGCTGCTGTTGCGCTGCCTGAAGAGCTCGTCGGCGAGGTAGAGCATTTCAAGGTTTGCCTTTATCCCCAAGCGCTTGCGCCAGCTTGCAAGGTTGTAAAAAAAGCTGGAGTTGCGCCCCTCAAAAAACATGGGGACTACGCTGCGCTTGTGCTCCACAGCCATTTTGACGAAGCTTTTCCGCCACGGCAAGTCTGTAATTTCACCTTTAATTTTTCGCGAGCAAAGCCCTGCAGGGAAGTAGAGCACCTGCGCGTCGGAATTCAAGCACTCGCGCAGCTGCCGTGCGCCTGCCGCCGATTGCGCACCGTGCTTGTTGATGGGCAAAAACAGCGGCTGCAGCGGCTGCAGCCAAAGCAGAAAGTCGTTTACCGGAAATTTGATGTTGGGAAAAATTTGGCCGATGGCGTTCATGATAACCACACCGTCCAGCCCGCCCAGCGGGTGGTTGGCAACAAACAGGTATCGCTCTCCCTGCCGCAGCAGCTCCGCCCCCTGTACGCTGTAGGAAATGTTGAGGTAGCCAATTAAGTCGCGCAGAAACGCCAGCCCCGGCGTACGGTACGTTGTCAGCACGTGGTTCACCTCGTCCTGGTGAAGAATCCGCTTGAGGTAGCGCAGCGCAAAGCGCGGGATATACCTCAGCAAGCGTGGATTTTTATACGCTATAAGCTTTTCTATATCAATTGTTTGTATGTTTTCCACGGCTACGATAGGGTTTTAATTTTCAACGGGACAAAGATAAGGATTTTCATGGATAGCAGTTACGGTGTAGCATTTTTTGTCAAAAAAAAAATTTGCCACGCCAAAAGCCGCTAATATAAAATATCTAAAACTTTATTAACGATAAGCGCAGAAAGCTACTTTCATTATCGCCATTTTATTGATTTCCAACTATATAGTATTTACATTGCGTAGGGGAGGCTAATGTGTTGAAAAAATGGTAATAGCAAATTGTGGGTAAAAATGTTGCATAATGGGAAAATATGTGTAACTTTGTGTGATGAAAAGAAGATAAATCCATGTTTATAGGTAGCCATACATGCAAGCTCGACGATAAGGGTAGAGTCCCGTTTCCCGCAGCATTCCGCGCCGCCGCCGCTTCGAGCGACGGTCAGGTGCGGCTTGTTGTGCAGCGTGAGCCTGCGGTGAAGTACCTTACGATAATGACCAAAGCAGTATGCGAGCAGGAGGTGGAGTTTTTCGAGAAATCGCTCGACCCGTACGACGACGAGCAGCGGCAGCTGATTGACGATTTGTTTCAAAACATGGACTCAATAGACCTTGACGCCGCCGGACGCGTGCAGCTGCCAAAGCGATTTGTAGAAAAAGCCGGCATCAGCAAGGAGGTAACTTTTGTTGGCGTGGGCAACAAAGTGAAGCTTTGGGATAAAGCAACCTACGACAAGAGCGCCATATCCGACGATGAGGCCGCGGCGCTGAGAAGAAAGTATTTGAGAAGGAAGGAAAAATCGCTCAACAATTAAAAAAATGACCCCATACCACGTATCGGTTTTGCAAAAGGAAAGCGTAGATGGCTTGGAGGTAAACCCCAACGGCGTTTACGTTGACATAACGCACGGCGGCGGCGGCCACTCGCACGAAATACTGAGCCGCCTGAGCCGCAAAGGCCGCCTGATAGCGTTTGACAGAGATGCCGACGCTCAGGAGTTTAGCGCGGCGGACGATAAGCGGCTAACGCTGGTGCGGGGCAACTTCCGGTTCCTGCGGAGCTACCTGCGCTACCACTCGGTAGAGGAGGTTGACGGAATTTTGGGAGACCTCGGCATGTCGTGGCACCAGCTTGATACCGCCGAGCGCGGCTTCTCCTTCCGGTTCGACGCGCCGCTGGACATGCGCATGAACAGGCAGAGCGAGCGCACGGCGGCAACGCTGCTCAACACGTATAGCGCACAGGAGCTGGGCAAAATCTTTACCGATTACGGGGAGCTGAGCAGCGCTTTTAAAATTGCCAAATTTATAGAGGCGGCGCGGCAAAAATCGCGCATCACAACGGCCAACGAGCTTGTAGACGCCATTCGCCCCATGCTCCCGCCGTTTGACGAGCACAAGTATCTGGCAAGAGTTTTTCAGGCGCTGCGCATAGAGGTAAATCAGGAAATGCAGGCGCTGGAGCAAATGCTGGAGCAGGCGGCAAAGGTGCTGAAAAAGGGAGGGCGAATATCCATTATTACCTACCACTCGCTGGAGGACCGGATGGTAAAAAGATTTATAAAACACGGCAGCGCAAGCGGCA
Source organism: Prevotellaceae bacterium (assembly GCA_031263185.1). Taxonomy (GTDB): domain Bacteria; phylum Bacteroidota; class Bacteroidia; order Bacteroidales; family UBA932; genus JAITMY01. The sequence goes on from JAISGH010000190.1 coordinate 8,754, forward strand.
AGGCAGAGAAAGATGTTTTTGGAAATACGAGCGCTCCCTTTGAAGCCGTAAATAAAAAGGTGATGCTTCCCGGCAAGGCGGAGGTGCAGCAAAACACGCGGGCGCGAAGCGCAAAGCTCCGCATTGCACAAAAAAGGTAGCAGCATAAAGTAGCAGCATAAAGTAACAGCGTAGCGTATGTTTTTTAAGAAACCGGTAGAATTTGAAGACGTAAAGGAGCTGAAAAAGAAAACGAAGCTCAAGCTGACCGATGTTATTACCGGCAACGCCAACCTGCGCCGTATGCTGATTGACCATATCGGGTTTGTTTTCCTCCTGGCGGCGCTTGGGTTTCTGTATATTCTCAACCACTACGCTGTGGAAAGCAAAATGAAGCGCAAGGTGATACTTCAGGAAAAGGTAAACAGCCTGAAGGATGAGGCAACCGCCACCCGCGCGCAGCTCATAGGCATTACAAGCCAAACGAGCGTAATAAAGGAGGTTGAGCGCCGGGGGCTAAACCTGAAAGAATCGCAAACGCCGCCGGTGAGGATAACCGGCGACCTTGAGCGCTGAATGTAGAATGTAGAATGTAAAATGTAGAATTTTTTAAGACCGGAATTTTTTTTGCAATGTCAGTAAAATCGACCATAACAATTCGCTTTGCCGTTGTATACTTTACGCTGGTAGCCGTTGCCGTTGTGATAGCGGCGCAAATGGTGCGGGTTATTACCGGCATGGACGGCAAGCGGAACATGGTATCGGTCATCAAAGAAAAAATATCCGTAGAAAAGGCCATTCCGGTTAGCCGCGGCAACATTTTGGCGCACGACGAGAAGCTGCTGGCCACCACCATTTACAACTACAGGCTGTTTACCGACCTCAACGCGGCGGGCCTTCACGATAGCATTTTTGACAAGTACGTGGACTCGGTGGCGCTGAGCCTGCACCGCGTTATTAACGAAAAAAGCGCTGAGGCGTACGCCGGAGAGCTGAAAGCCGACCGACAGAAAGCGCTCAGCGACCCCAAAAGAGAAACGTTCCGCTACCGCCCGTTGGTGAGCCGCGCCGTTACCTACACCGAGATGAAGAAGCTCAGCGAGGCGCCGCTGTTGCGCCGCAACCCCAACAGCGGCGGCCTGATTGTGAAGCACCAAATACGCCGCCTGCTGCCGTACGAGGCAATGGCGCGAAACACCGTTGGCCGCACCAACGGCGAGGGGCGCGGATTTGTGGGCATTGAGTTTTTCTTTAACCGCGAGCTGGCCGGCAAGCCGGGGATGGTAAAGCAGCACAAAACGGTGGGAAAAAAGCAGTGGATACCGCTGCAAAGCAAGCCCGACGTGGAGCCAATTGAAGGCAGCGACATTATCACCACCCTGGATGTTGACCTGCAGGAAATGGCGGAGGGCGAAATAGTGAAGAGCCTGCTGAAAAACCCCGACCTCGAGTGGGGCACTGCCGTGATTATGGAGGTGGCCACCGGCGAGGTACGCGCCATTGCCAACAAGAAGCGGGAGGGAAAAGACCGCATTGTGGAGGAAGAAAACTACGCGCTGTACTACAGCAAAGACCCTGGGTCGACCTTTAAGCTGGCCTCCTTTATGATAATGCTGGAAAAAAACCTGAGGCTTACCGACTCGGTGGATACCAAGGACGGCAGAACCACCAAGTACGGTAAGGTATTTGAGGACGAAGGCTCAAAAGGCGGGATGCTGACCTTGCAGCAGGCGTTTGAAAAATCGTCGAACGTGGGTACGATTGAGCTGTCGAAAAGGCTCTACGATAGCAAGGACGGCAAGCGGGATTTTGCAGAGCGCATAGAGGCGCTCAAGCTCAGAGAGGTGGTAAACTTTGACATCTCGCCCGGCAGAACGGGCGCTGTGCCCAACATCAAGTCGGTAGATAAGTTCTCGGGGCTAACGCTGGAGATGATGAGCATTGGCTACGAGCTGGAGATAACGCCGATGCAAACGCTGGCGCTCTACAACGCCGTGGCAAACGACGGCGTGATGGTTCACCCAAAGTTCATAAAGGCGGTGCGGCAGGACGGCAGGATAGTAAAGACGTTCCCCACGCAGGTGGTTCACGCCTCTATCTGCTCAAAAAACACGCTGAGCAACCTGCACCAAATGCTGGTGGGGACGGTAGCAAACGGCACGGCAAAAAGAGCGCACAGCAGCGCGTTCCTGATTGCCGGCAAAACGGGAACCGCCCACATTGCCGAGCCGCAAAGAGGGTACACCAACCAAAAGCTGTCGTCGTTTGCGGGGTACTTTCCTGCCGACAAGCCGGTGTACAGCTGCATCGTGGCGTTCAAAACGGTTAATACGCCCAACAAGGCGTACGGCGGCGCTATTGCGGCGCCGGTATTCAGGGAGATAGCCGAAAAGGTGTACGCCCGCTCCGTTGCGTGGCAGCCTCCCATAACGGACAAAGCCGCGCCTGCCGAAGCGCCCTACACCAAAAGCGGCAGCTACGCCAAGCTGCGGCAGGCGCTTGGCAAGCTTGGCGTAACGCTGAGCGCCGGCGCTAACGTGAGCGAGTGGGTTACCACCGAGCAGCACGGCAAGGAGGTGCTTGCCCACAACCGGGGAATGGTGAAAAGCCTTATCCCTAACGTCAAGAACATGGGCTTGCAGGATGCAGTTTACATCTTGGAAAATAGCGGGCTTAAAGTCCGCTTCTCGGGGAAGGGCGCAATACAAAGCCAAAGCCCGGAGCCGGGAACCCCTTACGCCGCGGGGGATGTAGTGGCGCTAACGCTGAGCTATAATTAGAGAGAAAAAATATTGAGCTATGAATTTTACAGAAATACTGCAGCAGGCAGGCGCAACGGAAGTACACGGCAACGCTAACGTTGACGTTACCGCCATTAGCAGCAGCAGCAAGGACGCGGGCCGGGGTAGCTGCTTTGTGGCGCTCAGGGGTACCCAAACCGACGGGCACATGTTCATCCCCGGCGCGGTGGCGGGCGGCGCGGTGGCCGTTATTTGCGAGCAGCTGCCGGATACGCTTAGCCCCGACGTGTGCTACGCCGTGGTGAAGAACAGCAGCAGCGCGGCGGGCTTTGCGGCGTCGGCATTTTACGGCAACCCCTCGCGCCGGCTCAAGCTGGTGGGCGTAACCGGAACCAACGGCAAAACAACCATTGCAACCCTGCTCTACCGCCTCTTCAAGGCGCTGGGGTGCAAGGTGGGGCTTATCTCTACGGTGGTTTACCGGATAGACGACAGGGCGGTTGAGGCAACCCACACCACGCCCGACGCCATTACCATCAACCGGATGCTGCGCGAAATGGCGGAGCAGGGCTGCTCGCACTGCTTCATGGAGGTGAGCTCACACGCCATTGTGCAGCGGCGCGTTGACGGGCTGCGCTTTGCCGGCGGCATTTTCACCAACCTTACGCACGACCACCTCGACTACCACCGGACGTTTGAGGATTACCTCAAGGCAAAAAAGATGTTCTTTGACAGCCTGCCCAAAGAGGCGTTTGCGCTTACCAACGCCGACGAGCGCAACGGAAAGGTAATGGTGCAGAACGCCAGGGCGCAGGTAAAAACGTACGGGCTGCGCACGCCAGCCGACTTCAAGTGCCGCATGGTAGAGCAGCACATGGACGGCACGCTGCTTGACCTCAACGGGGCGGAGCTCTGGACAAAGCTCATAGGCGACTTCAACGCCAGCAACGTAAGCGCCGTTTACGGCGCGGCCTTGCTGCTTGGCGCACCGCACAGCGAGGTGGTGCGTATTGTCAGCACCCTTAGCGCGGTGGCAGGGCGGTTTGAGTACGTAAAGTCAAGCGCGGGCGTTACGGCCATCGTAGACTACGCGCACACCCCCGACGCGCTGGCCAACGTGCTGGGCACCATCAACAGGCTGCGCAGGGACGGCCAGAAGCTGATAACGGTGGTGGGCTGCGGCGGCAACCGCGACCGCGCCAAGCGACCCATCATGGCGCGTGAGGCCTCCGAAAGCAGCGACGCGGTAATCCTCACCAGCGACAACCCGCGCGAGGAAAAACCCGAAGATATTCTGTCCGAGATGTACGCCGGCGTGAGCGCCGAGGCGCGTAAGCGGACAACCGTCATTGCCGACCGCCGCGAAGCCATCAAGACAGCGGTGATGCTTGCCCAAAAGGGCGACATTATTCTGGTTGCAGGCAAGGGGCACGAAAGCTACCAGATTATAGGCAAAGAGAAAATTCACTTTGACGACAAAGAAACGCTGGAAGAGGCGTTCAACTAACAATTTTGAATTTTGAATTATGAATTTTGAATTCCTGACGGCGCAAGCCAATTCAAAATTCAAAATTCAAAATTCATAATTCGTAATTCTTAATTCATAATTCGTAATTCACAACATGCTGTACCACCTCATTACCTACTTAGGGAGCATTTATGACTTTCCCGGCGAGCGGCTGTTTAGCTACATTTCGTTTCGCGCGGGCGTGGGCGTGCTGCTGTCGCTGGCAATGGGGCTGGTATTCGGCAAGCGCATCATCGGGCGGCTAAAGCAAAAGCTTATCCGCGATGAAATGCGCGAGCTGGGGCTGGTAGGGCAGCAGCAAAAGCGCGACACGCCTACCATGGGCGGCGCCATCATTTTGCTCAGCATCCTTGCGCCGACGCTCCTGCTGGCCGACCTCACCAACATGTACACGTGGCTTATGGTTATCAGCACCGTGTGGCTCGGTGCGCTGGGATTTCTGGACGACTACATCAAGGTTTTCAGGAAAAACAAGTCGGGGCTGCGCGGCAAGTTTAAGATAGTTGGGCAGGTGGGGCTGGGCATCATTGTCAGCGTAGCGCTCTACACGGGCGACTCGTTTGTGGTGCGCGACAGGCTTCCCGCCGGTCACCCCGAGGTGCAGCAGGTGGCCGTGAGGAGCACGGATAAGCCCAAGGTGATTTACCTCGGCGAGGCGCACAAGAGCACCACGACCACCATCCCGTTCTTCAAGAACAACGAGCTCGACTACACCACGCTGGCGCCCGCCTTTCTTGGCGAGCGCCGGCAGCTGGCGGGGTGGATTATCTTCATGCTGGTTACCATTTTTATTGTAACGGCGGTGTCCAACGGCGCCAACCTGACCGACGGCATGGACGGGCTTGCGGCGGGCGTATCCATCATCATCGGCATAACGCTGGGCGTGCTGGCGTACCTGTCGAGCAACGTGATTTACGCCGACTACCTGCAAATAATGTACATCCCCGGCACGGGCGAGATGGTCATCTTCATGGCCACCGTTGTGGGGGCGCTCATCGGATTTTTGTGGTACAACGCCTACCCTGCGCAGGTGTTCATGGGCGATACGGGCAGCCTTGCGCTGGGCGGCATCATAGCGGTGTGCGCCATTATCATCCGCAAGGAGCTGCTCATTCCGGCGCTGTGCGGCGTATTCTTTATCGAGAGCGTGTCGGTGCTCATTCAGGTGGGCTACTTTAAGTACACCCGCAGGAAGTACGGCGCGGGGCGAAGGGTGTTCCTCATGGCGCCGCTGCACCACCACTACCAAAAGAAGAACATGTCGGAGGCAAAAATTGTGGTGAGGTTCTGGATCATTGCGGCGCTGCTGGCCATTGCCGCCGTGCTCACGCTCAAGGTTAGGTAGAGAGAATTAGGAACTAACAATTAATAATAAATAATTAACAATTAACAATTGAAAGAAATTTAAGAGACCTCACCCCCGGCCCCTCTCCAAAGGAGAGGGGAGCAGGGACACGATGTTCGGCGCCAGCCACCCCTCTCCTTTGGAGGCTGCGTGAAAAGGCGGCCACTCCCAACGCCGGAGGCGTTCTCCGTGCATAACCCCCAGATTTATCTGGGGGTGCGAAGATGAGGGCGCTACGAACAACCCTGTAGGGGTTGCCCATGATTCCGGAGGGAAAAGCATACACGGTATACAGGGCAACCCCTACGGGTGGGGTGTCAAGAATGTGATATTCACATAAAAATATTTTCGTTCTATTTTTGTGCCGTTAGGCACAAAATGTTGGTAGAAATAGATAGCTGTATGATCGGTTT
>JAISGH010000070.1 GCA_031263185.1 Prevotellaceae bacterium
AAAGCATACGGTTAATAGAGTGTCGTCCCCCTCGGCTACGCTCGGGGCAGGCTCTGCGGGACTGCCCGTTGTAGAGACGTGGCGCGCCGCGTCTCTACGCAGGTATGCTGCAATCCGTATGCTGCAAACCCCGCAGAGCCTGCCCCGAGCGTAGCCGAGGGGGGTGGCACTCTATTAACCGTATGCTTCAGCATACGGGGACAAGCAGGAAACTCCCGCTAAGTCCCGCAGAGCCTGCCCCGAGCGTAGCCGAGGGGGACGACAACTTTATTAACTGTTATATCTTGTTTATTCGTCATTACTAATTCATTTAATCTGAAAATTATACTATGCTACACTTAGACATTTCGAAAATATCGGGCACCGTGAGCGCTGCCGAGCTGCAGGCGCTGCAAGGCAAGGCTACCGAAGCGCTCTGTGCACTTCATGCAGGCAGCGGAAAGGGAAGCGACTTTTTGGGCTGGCTCAACCTGCCAACCTCCATTTCGGCTGCCGAAATAGCCGACATCAAAGCCACCGCTGCCAAGCTGAGCGACGGCGCAGATGTGGTGGTGGTTATCGGCATTGGCGGGTCGTATCTGGGCGCCAAGGCCGTTATTGATGCCTTGACGCATACCTTCGACGCGCTACAGGATAAAAGCAAGCGCAAGGCGCCGCTGGTGCTCTTTGCAGGGCAAAATATCGGCGAGGACTACCTGTTTGAGCTGATGGAAACGCTGCAAGGCAAATCGGTTTCGTGCGTTGTCATTTCCAAATCGGGCACCACCACCGAGCCGGCGCTGGCGTTTCGCCTCATCAAGAGCTTCATTGAGCAAACCTGCGGCAAGGACGCGGCAAAAAATCGCATCGTGGCCATCACCGACAAATCTCGCGGCGCCCTGCGCACCATGGCCGACATGGAGGGCTACAAAACTTTTGTCATCCCCGACGACGTAGGCGGGCGCTTCTCCGTGCTTACGCCGGTAGGGCTGCTGCCCATTGCCTGCGCCGGCATTGACATTGCGGCGCTGGTGCAGGGCGCGGCGGAAATGGAAAAGAGTACGGCGCAAGATGTGCCCTTTGAAAAAAATCTTTCGGCGCAGTACGCAGCGGCGCGCAATGCGCTCTATGCAAAAGGCAAAAAGGTAGAGGTGCTGGCCAACTTCAACCCAAAGCTGCACTTTGTGGCCGAGTGGTGGAAGCAGCTTTACGGCGAGAGCGAAGGCAAAGACGGTAAAGGTATCTTCACGGCAAGCGTGGACTTCACCACCGACCTCCACTCGCTGGGGCAGTACGTGCAGGACGGCGAGCGGATGCTCTTTGAAACGGTGCTGAGCGTGGCAAAAACAAGGCACAGCGTAACCGTCCCGCTCGACAGTGAAAATCTGGACGGCCTGAACTTCCTTGCCGGCAAGCGCGTGGACGAGGTAAACCGCATGGCCGAGTTGGGTACGCAGCTGGCGCACGTGGACGGCGGAGTCCCCAACATCCGCGTTGAGCTGCCCGACCTGAGCGAGCGCACCCTCGGCGAGCTGATTTACTTCTTCGAAAAGGCATGCGGCATAAGCGGCTACATGCTGGGCGTAAATCCCTTTGACCAGCCCGGCGTAGAGGCATACAAGAAAAATATGTTTGCCCTTCTCGAAAAGCCCGGATACGAAAAGGAAGCAGCAGCTATTAAATTAAGAATTAAGAATTAGGAATTAGGAATTTAAGAGCGGTAAGCACAACCTGATCGCTGCTTTTTTGAGGTGATAATTGGTGCATAAATAAGTAAACGGGCATATTCGTTGACGTAGATAGCAAATTTGGGTAAAGCTTATATGCAGGTTTTATCGGGTTACATTTAGAGGTATTAAAACATGAAAAAAATTAGAGTAAGCATTGCCACCCTTTTGGCTGGCGCAGGTATGATGCTGATGTCATCGTGTATCGGCTCGTTCGGGCTGTTCAATAAAGTGCTGAGCTGGAACCAAACAGCCACCAACGACAAGTGGATAAATGAAGTCATTTTCGTCTGCTTGAGCATTGTCCCGGTGTACGAATTGTCGTGGTTTTTAGATGCCGTTTTGTTTAACTCTCTGGAGTTTTGGACGGGTGAATCGCCTTGGGCCGGCGTGGATGTTACCGTGAAGGGAGAGAAAGGCGAATACCACGTGAAATCTACCGGCAACGGCTACCACGTTGAGCTCCTTGGCAGCGCCGCTTCGGCTGACTTCCTGTTCGACGAGGCTTCCAAGACGTGGACAATGAGCGAAAACGGCAAGTCAACCAAGCTGGTGCAGTTTGTTGACGGCGACAACGCTAAGTTCTACTTTGGCGCTTCCGAAATGACGGTGAACATGGCGAACACGCTAAACCTTCTCGCCATTCGCTAACCGCGCAAACACGGCTAAATGCTGCGCGCTGCGCTGCCGTTTGTGTTGAACGGCAGCGTAGCGTTTTTTGTGGCCTGCCCTAATTTGCCTATTTGCCGAATGTCCCTGATTACATTCCCAGCGCTTTTTTTATTTTGGCAAACGTTTGCTCCTGCTTTATTATTTCGCCCTGCTCCGAGCAGCAGCTGACAATGCGAAAATCGGGGTCGAGCGCCGGCTGCGCAAGGTATATGCGGCGCACTGCACGCTGAAAGTCAAGGTCGGCCTCGTGAATGTCTTCCTTTCCGTTGAGGTACTGCCGGTCGTCGCCGCACCGCTGCTCCGAGAGCTTTTTCTGCGTAAACGCAAAGGGTACGTCCAAAAACAGGCTCAGCTGCGGCTTGGGAATTTTGAAGTGCGCGTACTCAAGCTCTAAAATCCACTCGCGCAGCTTGCTGCATTCGCCTGCGTCGGGCAGCTTGGCGCACTGGAAGGCAACGTTGGAGTACACGTAGCGGTCAACAATTACAAAGTAGCCTTCCCTTATCCAGCCGCTGATTTCGGCGGCAGCGGCGTGGCGGTCTTCGGCGTAGATGAGCGCCACAAGGTAGGGGTTTACATCGTTGATTTTTCCCAAGTCGCCGCGCAAAAATTTGGCAATAAGCTCGCCCCAGACTTTAGAGGCAACGCGCGGAAAGTGAAGGTATTTACATTGAACGCCAGCGTTTTGCAGGTGCTGCTGCAGCAGCGAAACCTGCGTAGATTTTCCGGCGCCGTCAAGCCCTTCTATGGCAATAAAATTCATGTGTTTTTCAAAAAAAAATATAGTAACTTTGCTTCCCACAAAATTAACAGAACCTGCGTACAAATGAAAGAGAAACATCATTTTTTGCAAAAAAAAGTAAGCCTTCGCTGCGGCGACAAGCTGCTCGACCTTACAGCGCCCGTGGTTATGGGCATTTTGAACGTTACCCCCGATTCGTTCTTTGCCGGTAGCCGCGCCAACGCTGCCGATGTCGTAGCGACGCTCACCCACCAAATGCTCACCGAAGGCGCAGCCATTATTGACATAGGAGCTTACTCAACGCGGCCGGGGGCCGAAAAAATCCTGCCGAAAGAGGAGCTGCGCCGCCTGTGCCCCGCGCTGGAGGTAGTGCGGAGCAAGTTCCCGCAGGCAGTAGCTTCTATCGATACTTTCCGGGCAGAGGTGGTGCGCGAAGTGGTAGCGCAGTTTGGCGCGGTAATCGTCAACGATATTTCGGGCGGGCAGCTCGACGAGAAAATGTTTGAAACCGTTGCCGAGCTTGGCCTCCCCTACGTGCTCATGCACATGCGCGGAACGCCGCAAACCATGCAGCAGGAAACAAGCTACGGCGACTTGATGGGGGAGATAATGCGCTACCTTTTGGAAAGGGTAAACACGCTGCACGGCATGGGCGTGTGCGACGTTATCGTTGACCCCGGTTTTGGGTTCGCCAAAACAACGGAGCAAAACTTTGAGGTGCTGTCGCGCTTGGAGGAGCTTAATATTTTTGAGCTGCCGCTGCTTGTCGGCTTTTCGCGCAAGTCGATGGTGTGCCGTACGCTCGACGTAATGCCGAGGGACGCGCTCAACGGCACCACCGCCCTCAACATGCTTGCGCTCACCAAGGGCGCCAACATTCTCCGCGTACACGACGTTGGGGAGGCCGTAGAAGCGGTAAAGCTGGCAACAGCAGCCAAAGCGCTGAATATTTACTGTTAAGTAAATAAATGAATAAATGAACGAATAACCAATTATTAATTGTTAATTGTTAATTGTTAATTGTTAATTATTAATTATCTATGTTTTTTTCCATTCGTGTTCTCGACATTATTGACATCCTGCTGGCCGCAATTTTGTTTTATCAAGTGTACAAGCTTATTCGCGGCACGGTAGCCATCAACATTTTCATTGGCATATTTGCCCTTTACGTGCTGTGGATTGCGGTGAAGGCGCTCAACATGGAGCTGCTCAGCACCATCCTTGGGCAGGTGCTGGGGGTAGGTGTGCTGGCGCTGTTCATCGTTTTTCAGCAGGAAATACGCAAGTTTTTGCTCTACCTCGGAACGCAGTACATGTCGCGCAGCAAGCACTCGGTTCGCTCCATTTTTTTCAGGAAAACCGATAAGGCAAGCGGCGTTAACATCGAGGCTATCGTAAAGGCATCGCGCAACATGTCCGAGAGCAAAACGGGGGCGCTTATTGTCATCCAGCGCACCACCTCGCTTGAGTCGTACGAAGATTCGGGCGACATCCTCAACGCCAACGCCAACAGCCGGCTGTTCGAAACCATTTTTTTCAAGAACACGCCGCTGCACGACGGCGCTGTCATTGTAGCGCGCAGCAAAATCCGCGCCGCCCGCTGCGTGCTGCCCTCAACCGATAACCTCAACCTGCCCGCCCACTACGGCATGAGGCACCGCGCCGCGCTGGGAGTTTCGGAAAACAGCGACGCTGTGGTAGTGGTGGTAAGCGAGGAAACGGGCAACATCTCCTTTGTTGAATCGGGGCGCATAAAAAGCGGCATCACCTCCACAGAGCTGCACAGCCTGCTCGAAGAAGCGCTCAACAAGCAACGGTAAAAATCAGAAAAAATTGTAATTTATTTGTGTTAAAGTTTATTTCTGCAAAAAAACATATAAAAAGAGGATTTTGCCTTACAATTATTGCTACATTTGCGGGGAGTAACTTAAAAAATACAGCTTAACAATGGGAAGATATTACCTTGACAGCATTGACCATCAAATCTTAACGCTGCTCATCAAAAATGCGCGCACACCCTTTTTGGAAATAGCGCGCGAGTGTAGCATCTCCGGCGCAGCAGTGCACCAGCGAGTCAAAAAGCTGGAAGACGCCGACGTAATTGTCGGGTCGCGAACGGTAGTAAAGCCGCGGTCGCTGGGGCTGGATATCTGCGCTTTTGTAAACGTGAAGCTCTCAAAGCCGGACGTTTCAAAAATCGCTATTGAGGCGCTCAGCAAAATACCCGAAATTGTGGAATGTCACTTTATTGCGGGGCCTTTTTCGCTGCTGCTTAAGCTTTACTGCCACGACAACGAGCACCTGATGGATCTGCTGGTAAACCAGATTCCGCACATTGCCGGCGTTACCGATACGTCCTCGTTCATTTCGCTCGAGCAGGCATTTGAACGCGAGCCGTACCTGCTGCCTCTGAGGAAAAAAAGCACAGAGGAGGCAGCAGCAGGCAAGGAAAAGGTAGTGGCAAAAGCCAAAGTAAAATCAAAGGCAGAGGCTACCGCAAGCAAAAGCGCGGTGGCGGTATAAAAAGGTCGTATGCTCAGCCACCATATCTCCCGCCGTATAGCCTCGTATATGGAATTTACGCCCACAACCGACCAGCAGGCGCTGCTCGATAAGCTGGGCGCTTTTTTGGTTGACCGGCACAGCGAAACCTTGTTTGCGCTCAACGGTTACGCCGGAACAGGCAAAACTACGGTGGTGGCGGCGCTGGTGCGCGCGCTGCAGGAGCTTGGCCAGCAGGTAGTGCTGCTTGCGCCTACGGGGCGCGCGGCAAAGGTAATGTCGGCGTACTCCGGCCATGCGGCCTACACCATCCACAAAAAAATTTACCGGCAGGCAACCATGCGCGACGGCGTGGGCAAGTTTTCGCTCAACATGAACCAGCAGAGCAACGCGGTGTTTGTGGTTGATGAGGCCTCCATGATTTCCAACAGCTCGGCGGAGCAATCGGTATTCGGGTCGGGGCGCTTGCTCGACGATTTGGTTACCTTTGTGCGCACCGGCAAAAATTGCAGGCTGGTGCTGGTGGGCGACAGCGCGCAGCTGCCGCCTGTGGGGCTGGCCACAAGCCCTGCCCTCGACGCCGGCTGCCTGTCGCTCTACGGTAAGAGCGAGCATACGTTCCTGCGCGAGGTGGTGCGGCAGGCCAAAAGCTCCGGTATTCTGCACAACGCTACGCACATCCGCGAGCGCATTGAGGCCGGCGGGCGGGGGTTTCCGCGCTTGCAGCACAGCGAATTTCCCGATGTGCACAAGCTTTCGGGCGCCGAGCTGATTGACACGCTATCTACGGCATATAGCAAGCACGGCCTGGACAACGTAATGGTAATAACGCGCTCCAACAAGCAGGCCAACCGCTACAACGCCGGTATTCGCGCGGCGATACTGGGCAAGGAGGAGGAAATTGTGCAGGGCGACCGCCTGATGGTGGTCAAAAACAGCTACAGCTGGATAGAGCAGGACGCCGAGCTGAGCAAGGAAGTTGACTTCATTGCCAACGGCGACATCGTGGAGCTGCAGCGCATACGCAAGTACCGCGAAATGTACGGCTTTCGCTTTGCCGACGCCACCATTGCGCTGCCCGACTACAACAACGTGGAGCTCGACTGCCGCCTGATGCTCGACACGATAGGTATGGAGAGCGCCGCCCTGAACGCCGAGCAGAGCAAGCTGCTGTTTGCAAAAGTGCAGGAAGATTACGCGCACGTTACGCCGGCAAGCAAGCGGTACGCCGCCATCAAGGTTGACCCGTTTTTCAGCGCGCTGCAGGTAAAGCATGCCTACGCCGTTACCTGCCACAAGGCGCAGGGCGGGCAGTGGAAAGCGGTGTTTGTTGACCACGGCTACCTCGCCGATGAGATGGTAAACGTCGAGTTCCTGCGCTGGCTATACACCGCTTTAACCCGCGCCACCGAGCAGCTCTACTTAGTGAACTTCGACAAGCGCTTCTTTGAGTAGCGTAAGCGCACGAGGATGAGGCACCTCCGAGAGCGCTACCCAATGGCAGCGTAGGCCGGAAATTCGCTCAAAAATTCGATGCTGCCCGCCTCAAAGCAGATGCGGCAGCAGTAGCTTGCGCTTCCGTTGGTGATGGCCAGGTAGGGTACGCGGAGGGAGATGTTGTAGCGGGCAGCCTGCGCAAATGTATCATTGCCAATGTGTACGCCGGGAGCCTTGCACTCCACCAGCAGCAGCGGCGCCCCCGAGCGGGCGCAGGCCACAATATCGCAGCGGCGGCTCATGCCGTTTACCTTTAGCGCGTACTCCACCATCATAAGTCCGGCCGGAAATCCCTTGTCGTGCAGCAAAAAGTAGATAAATTGCTGGCGTACTTGCTCTTCCGGCGTAAGAATTATGTGTTTTTTTCGTATAGGGTCAAATATTTTGTGCTTGCTATTAAACAATTTTATGCTTTGCGTAGAGGGTTAACTTTTTGTGGTTGTGCAGGCGTTTTGTATGCTAACGGATATTTTGGGATTAGCTGAAAACTTCAAGATTGCCAAGCGCGAGAAAATAAAAAAAATCAAGGCCACCATTGTCGCGCTTACCTGAGTACTCTAACGTACAAGTGCTATCTTTGTAGCATTTTCATTCGGCTAATTGTCGAATATATGTAAGCTCACAGACAAACGTTGTGGCCTTGACGTTTGCAAAGATAGCATTTTTGTACATATCTTGAACGAACCGGTCAAAAAAAAATGCAAGAAAGTAGCAAATTTGGGCTAAATCTTTTTTTTGGTGATGCCCATATTCTATTAGAGTTTATATTCAACAGTTGGTTAGCGTACCAAAAAGATTGTGTTGCAGCGATGAGGGATGCTTGCGCCGTCCCAGAGGGACGGAATATTGGTAGAAAGAGGTTAGGGAGAGATTCGTAATCTATTGCTGCTACTGAGGTTGTTTTGTAAGAAAAATTAGGTTGGGAATGAGGTTTTTTTTCGAGGGTCAGGTTTGAAATGAGGTTCTTTTGAGGGTGCAACCTCATTTTTACCCAATTTTCTAAACAAAACAACCTCAGTAGCAAGGAGAGTAACGATGTACATTAACCTCATTACCTCATTTGAGGGTGCTTTTAGGACTTCCCCTAACCTGTAATTCAATTGGCTTAATCTCTATTCTTAATTATTTTCCGCAGTTGCAGGGATAGTCTCTTTTGGGAGTTGCAGCCTTGAGGAAGAGCGTGAGCTTAAGCCCGGCCATCAGGGAGGTGATGCGCGTGGAGGCGTTGGCGGCAATGCTGTTGAGGGTAACGTTGAGCGGGTTGTCGCCGTACTCCACCAGCTCCTTGCCTGCGCTTTTTTGCAGGTTGCTGATGCCGTAGTCGCAGAAAAGCGCGGCCCGCAGAGGTAGCTTTTGCCGGATGCGGGTAAGGTTTACGCCCGCTTCGGCGCAGACCATGATGTTTGTGGCCAAGCTTAGGGGGTTGGTTGCCCGAGTATCGTTCTTTGTAAAAAAGTGGTCGGGCATATCCTCAAACGACCCGATGTAGTCATCGTACTCGCCCGCTGTTACGACGGGGCTTGCCGCTGTTACGGCGGTAGCGCTCAGGAGCAACCCTACCTTTGCCCCTACCCCGCCGTAAAACATGCCGTGGGCGTACTCCACGCTTAGCGGGATGTTGAGGTAGTGCGCCTGCTGGCGCTCTTGGTAGCGGTTAAAGGTGTAGCGCATGGTGAGAGTCGCCCCTTCCGTGTCGCGCAGCTTGCGCTCCGTTGCGGGGGTAACAGGCTTGGTGGAGGAGCCAACCAGCGCGAACTCCAGCCCCGTGCTGATAGCCCAATGCGCGCTGAGCGCGTAGCCGTAGCCCGCGCCAAGGTTTCCGCCAAGGCCGCCCTGCGCTGCAATATCGTTCAGGTGGAGGTCTAACCTTGAGTAGCCGCCGCCAACCCACGCAAAAAAGTGATGCTTGCTTTGCGCACCCGCGCTTTGCCTTTGCGCCGCTGCCTGCCACGAGGAACATGCAAGCAGGGCAAAGGCTGCTAACGCTATGGCCGGGCATTTCCTTTTTCTTTCGTAAATAAACATAGCTTGGAATAATTAATAATTAATAATTAACAATTAATAATTAACAATTAATAATTAATAATCAATAATTCAATAATAACATATAAATGTTCAACATCGCATTTGCATCCCAGCGGGATGCATCGCTCGGTAGAAAAACATGCTGCAACACCTCTTCCGCACCCCGTCCCTACGGAGCGGTCAGCGGTGTAGAGACGGGGCGCGCCCCGTCTCTACGGCAAAACCTCGCAGGGGTGACACTTTATTAACCGTATGCTTTAGCATACGGGGGTGCCAGCAGCGTAGAGACGCGGCGTAGAGACGCGGCGCGCCACGTCTCTACAACGGGCAGTCCCGCAGAGCCTGCCCCGAGCGTAGCCGAGGGGGGACGACAACTTTATTAACTGTTATATCTTGTTTATTCGTCATTCCTTAGTAGAGACGTGGCGCACCACGTCTCTACATGACGATGTACAAAACCATCCCGCGCACGGTATAAAATATCCTTAGCCACGAAGATGCCCATCTACTAGCCTCGAAGATGCCCATCTACTAGCCTCGAAGATGCCCATCTACTAGCCTCGAAGATGCCCATCTACTAGCCTCGAAGATGCCCGCATACCGGTCGCGAACATGCCCGCATGCAACGCCCGCC
>JAISGH010000120.1 GCA_031263185.1 Prevotellaceae bacterium
ATTACCATTAGCGGCGGAACGGTAGCCGCCTCAAGCGCCTATGGCAACTACATTAGCGGCAGCAAGACGTTCATCGACGGAGGCAGCATAAAGGTGAACGGCAACTCCGGCACACAGCCTGCGAACACCTCCGGCACGCCCGTTTACCTCAACGTGCTGACGCTCGACCAACTTTCTGCCCAAAGTACGCCGGTAACCAGAGGCAGCATCGACAACATACCCTGCGATATTACCCCCGACGCAGCGCAGGGCGTGTACGGCATCAAAGACGTACTGACCGACGCCGAGAGCAAGCTCTACTTTTGGCTGCCGGCAACGGGCACATCTCAAATCGTTTCGGTTACCGCCGACACTACCTACGACAACCGGTTCGTCCGCAGCGCCAACAATAGCAATGCCGACACCCTCTACAGGGTTCCTGCCGTCATAACCGGCGTAACGTCCTTCAACGGGCAGGAGGATACCTCCGGCATGGTATTCATTACTTTTAGCCGGCCAATGCCCACCGGCAACACAAATGATACGGTCATGCTGGTATGCAGGGAGTGTACGGTTTCTGCAATCGTGCTGCCAATATCCGACGGAGCGTGGGAAAATGGGGGCAGAAGCTACAAAATCCCTTTCAAGGAGCTGGAGTACAGCTCGACGTACAGGGTGTACGCGGCGGGATTTTGCGATACTACCGGACGCGCTGTGGGAAAAGATACCACGCACACCTTTTCGACCAAGCTGATGCAGACCATAACGCCGGCAGAGTACATCAGCGAAGAGCCTTATACCATCAATAACCCAATCGTTGCAGAAAAAGGAGAGTACACGGCAAACAACGGCGGTAGCGAGGGAAATCACACCTACCAGTGGTACCGCTCCGACGACGATACCAACGCCGGTTTGCCGATACCCGGAGCTAACGATTCCAGCTACACCCCCGCTACCGAAGATTTCGGCAAGTACATCTACATTGAAACCACGCCGGTGGGCAGCGAGGGACATCAGGTAAGACCTGTACCCAGCGAGCGGGTACGGGTGGGCGTAAAGCTTACGGCGGAGGTCAGCGGCGCTCATGGCGGAGCAGCAATTTTTTTGAACGGCAAAAGCGATACGGTGGTTTACGATACTGACCCTGTGAAGCTGTCTATGCGCAAAAATTTCCCCGACGACCGGTTTGTGGAATGGAGCGACAATCCAAAGGAAGGAACATTCTTCCTTCTCTCCGATACTGCCTACTCCCCCTCCGCTCACCCTCAAGGCGACGTCATGCTAACGGCAGCTTTGGCCTTAGACACCCCCAAGATTACCTTCCCCGCTGCCGACGATATTACTTACGGCGACGCGCTGAGTAAAGCGACCTTGACGGGAGGTAGCTGCAGCGGCGCGGGCAGCTTTGCGTGGGAGGCGAGCGATACCGTGCCGAAGGCCGGAGAGCATTACCTCTTTGTTGTCTTTACCCCCACCGACCACATGGTGGATTACGACTACAGCAATCTCTACGGTTGGGACGGCAGCAGCAGTACGGTTAGGCGCTTGGTGAAAGTTACGGTAGACAAAAAAGACATTTTCATAATCGGAGGTGAGGTGGAGCAGAAAATCTACGACGGCAGCACCGCTGCAACCGTTGATTCGCTCATTTTTTCAGGGCTTGTGGAGGGCGATACGCTACGCCCCGGCAAGGATTACGCGGTGAGCAACGCCGGATTTGACACCCCCACCGCAGGCAGCGACAAAACGGTAACGCTAACCGTAGAGCTCACAACCTCCGAGACAGCCTCGAACTACAACCTTGTTAACGGGGTAGATTATCCTCTGGATGAACAAAGCATAGACAAGGCAGGCACCGCTACAGATCTCCTAAATTACGCACCGGATGTGATTGTTGTTTACGACGGGCAGCAGCAGCACGCCAGCGTGGACGAAAAGAGTGGCGTTGACGGGTTAGGCGCAATCACCGTGCTCTACAACGACGACCCCACCCCGCCAACCAACGCCGGAGCTTACACCGTTACGGTGCGTATTGAGGAGGGAGGTAACTATAAGGACACCGTCCTGACGCTGGGAACGCTCACCATCAGCAAAGCTCCGATGGCGGACACCTTGCTGGATTTCGATGTGGAGCAAGCTGCCTACGACGGCGCGGAGCACGGCGTTACGGTAAATCCAAGCTTTCCCTGTGGCGAGCCTTGCGCCATCAAAATCACCTACAACGGTGATGAAAAAAAGCCTGTTGACGCAGGAGAGTACGAGGTGGTGATAACGATTGTGGGAGCTGAAAACTATAAAGACACCATTTTCACGTTGGCGGAAAAGTTCATCATCGACAAAGCGCAGCTCACGGAGGATTTGCTGGAGTTTATCCCCGGTCAGGTTACTTACGACGGCGCGGAGCACGGCGTTACGGTAACCCCAAGCTTCCCCTGCGCAGAGCCTTGCACCGGGCTTGGCAACATTACAATCACCTACAACGGTTTCGAAGATAAGCCCGTTGACGCGGGAGAGTACGCTGTGGTGGTCACAATTGAGGGCAGCAACAGCTATAACGATACAATTCTAACGTTGGGAACATTCACCGTCAGCAAGGCCCCGATAACAGACAACTTGCTGGATTTCGATTTGAATCAGGTCATTTACGATGGCGCGGAGCATGGCGTTACGGTAACCCCAAGCTTCCCCTGCGGCGAACCCTGCGCCAGCCTTGGCAGCATCACAGTTTTCTACAGCGGCAGCGAGGACAAGCCTGTCGAGGCAGGAGAGTACGAGGTGGCAGTAACGATTGAGGGAGGCGAAAACTATCGGGATACCACTCTGACGCTGGGAACGCTCACCATCAGCAAGGCCGGCCCCACCGCAGACCTCCTGAGCTACAATCCGGATGATTGGGTTGCTACCTACAGCAGAACCCCGCAGGATGTCAGCGTGGACGAAAAGAGCGGCGTTGACGGGTTAGGCGCAATCACCGTGCTCTACAACGGAGACTCCACCCCGCCAACCAACGCCGGAGCATACGCCGTTACGGTGCGTATTGAGGAAGGCGCTAACTACAGGGACACCGTCCTAACGCTGGGAACGCTCACCATCAACAAGGCGCAGCTCACGGAGGACGACCTGAAATTTGACCCTATTCAGGATACTTACGACGGCGCGGAGCATGGCGTTACGGTAGCTCCAAGCTTCCCCTGCGCCGAACCCTGCAACGATATAGGTGTCGT
Source organism: Prevotellaceae bacterium (assembly GCA_031263185.1). Lineage (GTDB taxonomy): Bacteria > Bacteroidota > Bacteroidia > Bacteroidales > UBA932 > JAITMY01. The sequence continues at coordinate 3,204 of JAISGH010000120.1, forward strand.
TACGGTTACCTACAACGGCGATAAAAATGAACCTGTCAACGAGGGCGAGTACATTGTGGCGGTAACGATTACCGAAGGCAGCAATTTTGCTGAAGTCACCCAACCCTTGGTGCTGGGAATTTTCCGAATCAAGCAGCCGACAATCTTGAGCGATACTGTTTGCCTGAACGAAGCGTACGGCAAAAACGGATTTTCGCTGCCCGCGCAAACAGAGAGCGGCCTGCTCAGGTACGTGAACACCATCAAGAAAGAGCGGTACGACAGCGTTGCAGTGCTAAACTTGAGGGTTTATGAGCCAATTTTGTTCAGCGTCGAAAATTCCTCCATCTGCGCCGACGATACGGTAGTTGAGGTGAAGTACGAGCTCGACCACAATAGCCGTATCCCAAGCTACTACTCCATTGCCTTCGACAAAACCCGAAGCTTTTTTACCTGCGACATCGAAAATGCGCCGCTGCCTGCAGCTATCTCCATGCCGCGCGGCGCCGCCCAAGTCCGTCCCGATGTTTACAATGCCACTTTCAGGCTTTCCGACGACAGGTGTCACTCAGAAGCGCAGCCGCTCAGCATCACCGTTCGCTACCCCTCCTCCATCATGGAGCAAAAGTGGGACAACGCGATAGCGCTACTCAACCAGCGCTACAACTGGGGTGGCTACGATTTCATTGCTTACCGTTGGTTCAAGGACGGCGAGGAGATACTCGGCGCCACGCAGCCTTACCTCCACACGTCTTCTGCGCTCGACTCCGGCAGCTACAGCGTACTCCTCACCGGCAGCGACGGCGTAGCCATGCATACCTGCCCGCTCGTGCTTGCGCCCGCCCAAAATTCGCAAAATTCGCATGTGGACATTTCCGCATACCCTACTATACTCAACGCAAGCAGCAGCATTACGATTGTCACCGGGCAGCAGGGCGAAGCGGCTATACGAAATATCTATGGAGTTGAAGTAAGCAGGCAAAAATTTGGAGACGGAACCTCAAGCATTGCTGCGCCGGAGCAACCCGGAATATACTTTGTTGAGCTGTCCGTCAACGGCCAAAAACCAAAGGTCGTGAAGATATTAGTGAGGTGAAAAATTGGTGAGGTGAAAATTGGTGAAGTGAAATTTGGCGAGGTGAAAATTGGTGAGGTGAAATTTGAACTTCGCGTTGTACGGTATGGTTTTTTGGATTTCTGATTTTTTGAATTTTTAAATCTTTGAATTGTCAACTATTTAAGCTGGTAGCGTTGATCATGATTACCTGTTCTCAGCAGGTGATGGCGCAAAGGTACTATGCAGACAGGCACAAAGGCCACAGGCTTTTTACGTGGGTCGGCATTGGCTACTCAAGGTTAGACCTGCACCTGAACGATATTTCAACGCTTGGATACGCAGGAGGAAGCCTTGGCGTGGGCTACGGCTATTCGTTCGGCGAGCGCTGGTCAATCAACGCAGGCGTAGAGTATGCGCAGCTCAGTTCCTCTGTCAAGCCGTTCAACTTCGCAATGGAAGTCGAAATGCTCGATACGGAAGAGATGCCTTTCGTCATGCGCTACGATTTTTCCCGCTATCGGGAGCGCCAACATGCGCACTACATCAACGTGCTTCCGCTGAGCGTAGAGTACGCCCGCGGCAAGTTTTACTGTGCGGCGGGAGCAAAAGCAGGGCTTCTCCTGAGCGCTACAGCCGTAACAACGGCAAGCTACATGGAGACTGCCGGTAAGTACCCTCAGTATATCGGCAATTTTAAGGAAATGCCCGAGCACTTTTTCACGAAAAACTACAACCTTCAGGCGAAAAACCGTGTCCGCTTTGGGGTAAACCTCATGGCAAGCGCCGAGGTGGGCATGAACATTGCCCGCAGCGCGCCAAAGCGCGACCCTCTGCGGGTAGCGCTCTTTTGCGACTATGGCCTCAGCAACATTAGGCAAAGCTCCGGCAAAGCGCGGATAACAATCAACGAAGCCAACCCTGCCATTGTTAGCCTCAACGACTTGGCCGGCAGCGAACCCCTGCGTATTGCCTCGCTCTTAGTCGGCCTAAAGCTGACGGTGTTCTTTAAATCACCGGCCACAAAAAGAATTTACCCCTGCTTCTGCGATCACTAAAGTTCTTCTCCTTTTTTGTTGTAAAAGAAAAAGTCCAGATAGCCACACTCCTGCGAGGCTATCACTTTGAGAGAACAGCGATACTTGCGCTGCCAAAACCTGCGCTTGGACGAAAATATGCCTGCGCACAGGTACGCTGCCACAAAGGGGTGTACGCGCAAGGTGAAGCTGCGCTCGCCATCCTCGGAGGTGAGGTAGGCAATGCGGCTTTCGAGCTGCTCGTCGAACAGGATGGTTGGCCCAACTTTGCCGGTACCGTTGCAGGTAGGGCAGGCTTCCTGCGTTTGAATTTTCATTTCGGGGCGCACCCGCTGGCGCGTAAGCTGCATAAGGCCAAACTTGGAAAGCGGCAAAATATTGTGCTTGGCGCGGTCGCTCTCCATGAACTTCACCATGCGCTCGTAAAGGGTTTTACGATTTTCGGCCTGATACATGTCGATAAAATCTACCACAATAATGCCGCCCATGTCGCGCAGGCGCAGCTGGCGGGCAATTTCCTGCGCCGCGTTCAGGTTTACCTCAAGCGCGTTGGTCTCCTGGCTGTCGCCGCCCTTGCCGGCGCGGATTCCGCTGTTGACATCCACCACGTGAAGCGCCTCGGTGTGGTCTATCACCAAGTAAGCGCCACCCTTGAGCGACACAACCCGCCCAAAGCCCGATTTCACCTGCTTGGTTAGCCCAAAGTGCTCAAAGAGAGGTTTTTTACCGTCGTACAGCGTTACAATTTTTTCTTTTTCCGGTGCAATAGAGCCAATGTACTCCTTCACCTCGCTGTAAAGCGCCTCGCTGTTGATGTAAATGCTGTTGAACGATACGCTGAGCAGGTCGCGCAGCATAGCAGTGGTGCGGTTCATTTCCGTAGCAACCAGCAGGGGAGGTGCGCCGCCGCGTATTTTTTCGCAGCACGCTTCCCACTGGCGTATGGATGCGCGCAGCTCGCTGTCGAGCGTAGCAACTTTTCGGTTTTCGCACGCAGTGCGCATAATCACGCCGTAGTTGCGGGGGACAATGCTGTCCATTAGCCGCTTCAGGCGCTTACGCTCTTCGTTTGAGGCAATTTTTTGCGAAATAGAAACTTTGTCAACAAACGGCATCAGCACCATGTTGCGGTTGGCAATAGATATTTCGGCTGTCAGGCGCGGTCCTTTGGTCGAAATAGGCTCCTTGGCTATCTGCACCAGCACCGGCTGCCCCACGGCCAGCACATCGCCTATTTTGCCATCTTTTGAGAGAGGCTTCTCCAGCTTAAATTTCGAGATGTCGGGGGCGCGCTCTTTTTTTAGCAGCGCCGCTACGTACTTGGCTGTTGACGGGAACTGTGCCCCCAAGTCGAGGTAGTGCAAAAAGGCATCTTTTTGATAGCCTACGTCAATGAATGCAGCGTTGAGGCTGGGCATTACTTTTTTTACCCGCCCCATGTATATATCGCCTACCGAAAAATTTGCGTTGCTTTGCTCCTTGTGCAGCTCCACCAGCTGCTTGTCCTCAAGCAAGGCAATAGTAATTTCGGAGGAGGCTACATCCACAACTAACTCCTTATTCATAGTTTTCCATGTATTGTTACGGTATGTATTATGCGTTAACGCGCAGGATTATCGCTGCGCCACTCGCGTGAGGTTACAAAAGACAACAAACCTAAAGAGCACGAGCGCGCTTTAGGTTTGTTTATCGCATAAAACTACAAGCCAAATTTACTTCTTTTTGTGCCTATTTTTACGTAGGCGCTTTTTTCTTTTGTGGGTAGCCATTTTATGTCTTTTTCTCTTTTTTCCGCAAGGCATAGCGTTTTCAATTTAGAGGGTTAAACAAATTTACTTCCTTTTCACGCTACCCTTGACTTTACCACTAAAGCTCTTTGCGGGTTTAAACGACGGAATATAGTGCTCCGGAATTACAATGGTGGTATTCTTAGAAATGTTGCGTGCCGTCTTTTGCGCTCTCTTTTTCACGATGAAAGAACCGAACCCGCGCAAGTACACATTTCTATCCTTTACCAACGCATCTTTTACTACTTCCATGAAGCATTCCACTGTTTTCTGCACGGTTAGCCTCTCAACTCCGGTAACCTTTGCAACTTCATTTACGATGTCTGCCTTTGTCATTACATTTTCTTTTAATGGGTTATAAATCTTTTTACTTGTAATTGGTTTGCAAAGATAGATAAGATTTTCGGAATTGGTACTCGTCCGCCATTTTTTTTCTTCGATTTACCAAAAATTTAACTTTTGGGATTTTTTTTGAGAAAAAAAATATGAATCTCTTTGCCATTCCCATTTTATTGCTTACTTTTGCCGTCCGTTTCTGCAACCTCTTACCGGTAGCGAATACTTTGGGGTAATGTTGCGCTTACAAAATTATTATTTATCATTACTATGAAAGCGGATTTGATTAAGGTAGCGGAGGCTTCGTTCTACGCTGACAGCAAGAGTTACCCTGCATTTAAGAGCGGCGATACCATTACGGTTACCTACCGCATTGTGGAGGAAAGTAAAGAGCGCTTACAAAAGTTCAAAGGTGTGGTCATCCAGCGCAAAGGGTGCGGCAACACGCAAACGTTTACTGTACGTAAAATATCGGAGAGCATCGGCGTGGAGCGTATCTTCCCCATCAACTCTCCGTTTATTGAGAAGATTGAGCTCACAAAGGCAGGCAAAGTCCGCCGTGCGCGCATATTTTACCTGCGCAAGCTTACCGGTAAAAAAGCCCGTATCAAGGAAAAGAAAATTACTGTGGCTGCTGCTGCTACAACAGCGGTATAGCGCGTAGCTTTCTCAAAGCGTACAGTAGATAGAACGCAGTTAGGCAATGGCGAGGTAGCTCAGCTGGTTAGAGCGCATGATTCATAATCATGAGGTCCCGAGTTCAATCCTCGGTCTCGCTACTTGAAGCAATCACAACGCCAAACACTATATCTGGTGTTGGCGCTTTGCAATTAGCAAGGCTATTATGGTCATTACCATAACCCCGCCACCAACGATACCGATAACTATTAATGTTCCCATTTTCAATTTATTTTGAAGATAATGATATGGCGTTTTCTCGCCTTTTTTGCTTTTTGTTCAGGCAGCAGTTCCTCCGGCAGCCGCACCCTCCAGAAATGCCCACCTAAACAGGTGTACTCCTTACGGGAGCAATCATCTCCCTTACCCTACCATGCTTCTGTTCCTGCGGGATTTTTCGAGCAGCTACCTTACATTCCTGACGGAATGTAAGGTAGCTGAATTGGCCATAGCCGACCAGCAATTGGGGCTACGCTACATTCTTACGAGCTGCGCAATCGTTCGCCTGCTGTGCCGGTTGGCGTTAGCTTTTTGCCGGCTGTTGAGGTTCACGTTGAGGGTGAAGGTTTGCTGGTGCGAGAGCAAGCCCGCGGCAGCATGCATCGACCACGTGAAGCGAGCCTGCACCCAGAGGGTATCGAAAAACAGCACGTAGAAATCGCTCCGGTTGTAGAGCGTATTCCGGTAAAAAGGGTCTCCCCAGTAGAGGCGCTCGGCGCTGTATTTTTCGAAGATCGGCAGCTGGTCTTCGCCAACGTAGAGGGTATTTTTCAGTCCAACTCCGAATTTTTCGACCATCACCTCGCTAATGAACCCCGTGGAGAAGCGGTAGCGCTCGTCAACGCCGCGCTCGCGCGAGTACGAGGCCAGCAGGCCGGCGTTGATGTTGAGCGAATCCAGCAGAAAGCCGGCGGGCAGGCTAACTCCAAGGCAGGGGCGCGCCATGCCGTTGTCCACAATATGCTGCGCGCTGCCGAGGCTACCGGCGGCAACGGCAAAGTGGTGCATGTAGCTTTGCACGGCTGCATACGCCCTTTTGAGCTGATACTTCCCGGCAACGCCCACCAAAAAGGCTTCGCGCTGCGCTTCGGTTTGGTGACCTGCCCAGTCTAACCAAATGTCCGTGTGCCACCGGTTGCCGGATATTCTCCAGAATATGTTGGCAGAGTTTAGCCGCAGGTCGGTAATGGAGTCATAAAAGAGGGCGTTGGGGTAGTCGGCAAGCAGGTGACGTGCAGGGAAGGCGCCCACGTACAGCTCAAAAGGCTTGCTGCGGTAGTGGTAGTAGGCAATGTACTCCACTTGATCTACGCCTTTATCGGGGCTGCCAAAGTAGCGTTGCAGCCCAGCGCCTGCGCGCAGGTGGTGAGCGCTGTCAAACCGCAAGCCGACTTCGGGAGCAAGCCACGCGCCAAGGATGCTTTGCGGTATTTGGCGCTGCTCCGGCTTGTACTCGCGGTTATCGGCAAAGGAAAAGAAAGCGGCGCTCCACTCGGGCTGTATCCCCTGCGCGGCGCAAAGGTTGGCAACAAGCAGCAGCAGCAGGAACAAGTTACGAATTTTCATAGCTCAAAGATTTAGATGATGTTTTGAATTTAAAAATTGGCAATATGCTTCATATTTTACTATTTAATTTTTTGAACAGTCTTTTATCCTGCTATTATACTTCGCGCGGCATAGTTTTGTGCATTGCCCATAGGGTGGGGTGTCAAGAATTAGGGTGCAATTTTTTTAATTTACGTCCATTATTTGTTGTTCGTCATGTCTCTTATGAAGGGCAATGTTGGCAGAAAAATATACATTTCGTACCTGCCGGCACGAAAACCGATGATACAATTATCTATTTCTACCAATATTTTGTGCCTAACGGCACAAAAATAGAACGAAAATATTTTTATGTGAATATCACATTTTTAAAACCTTACCGTAAAGGCAATAATCCTCTGCGCTATATTCAATGCTGCCGTAATAACCTTTTTACTCTAATTTGTTCATTGTTTCACAGTTTGCTATGTTGTTTCAAATAATCCAAAATCTGCCCCCCCCACTGCGCCCGTCATTCTGAACGTAGCGCATGAGGGGAGGGGAGACGGTTGGTCGGGCGGCGGCTTCGCTTTAGAAATCTCTTTCGGGCAATCCTTTAAACCAGCTATTCACGCAGCTGCTACTGGGAAAAGCAATAACAATGGCCGTGAGCGCTACTATTTTGAGGTCAACCCAAAAGCTTTTATGCTCGTTGTACCACATTTCGCAGGCGCCTTTGTAGGGCGCTATTACGCTATCGTAAAACGCTCTTGGCGGCATAGCCGCGTTGGATATCAGCTGCTCCTCGTCCCGGAAAATAGCCGAGCCAATGCCCGTGATGCCGGGCTTTGAGTGGTACACCTTTTCCTGAATTTCCTTTGAATACGCATCAAACTCCGATTGCAGCAGCGGGCGAGGCCCCACAAGGCTCATATTCCCTACTAAAACATTCACCAGCTGAGGCAATTCGTTGATTTTAGTTTGGCGCAGGAACCGCCCAACAACGGTTACGCGGGGGTCATTGCGGATAGTGAGCGACCCGGTTCCCATTTTTTCGCTGTTCTTGAGCATGGTGGCAAACTTCCAGATGTAAAAAGGTTTTACGTTTGTCCCAACGCGCTTTTGAAAGTAAAAAACTTCATGCTCGCCCGTTAGCAGCAAGGCTATACAAATGGGAATAAACAGCGGGAGCAAAATAATCAACGCTATCAGCGCAATGAAAAAATCCAATATACGTTTGGTAAACTTGTACATAAAGCTACATTTTTTGGTCAAGGTTTTTACCTGTTTCTATATGCTCAAAGTTGGGCAGATAGCGTACCAGCAGGCTCACTATCTGCGCTTTCTCCACGTCGCCATGCGTGAATAGCGTATTAATATCCTTAATGATAGCGTCCAGCTCCTCCGGCGTTCGCTTGGGAGCATTTTTTATAACGCCTAACTTGGCAAAAGTTTGCGTGTCCAATGCTTCATTTTCGGTATAAAATTCTTCGTATGGCTTCTCGCCGGAAGTGTCGGAGCTGAAAAAATACACAGGGTATGCTGTACTCGCGTCGTTGAGCTGCGCGGCTTTTTGCCGCGCCTCCTCTTCCGACGCGCAGGCGTCAACTTGCCAGCCCCACGCCGCCAGCAGCTTGCAGGCAATATCCGAAAATGGCTTCATGTCGTTTACCATATCCAGCTTCGGATAAAAAATGTCGCCCGATTTTCCCAAAACCGATGCAATCAGGCAAAGCTGCCCCGATTCTTCGGGCGAAACAAAAAAGCGCTTCACGTCCGTTGGGCACGCCCATGCCTGCTGCCTGGCAAACCTTTCGAGAAAGCCAAGCGGTAAGCTGCCGTTTGAGAAAGCCACGTTGGCAAAGCGGGCGGTAGTAACCGGTATTCGGGAAGCATACGCCAAAATTACTTCTTCCATCAGCTTTTTGCTTGCACCCATAATGTTTACAGGGTTTGCCGCTTTGTCGGTCGATACGCAGAAAAAATGCTCAACAGGCGTTGCCGATAGCAAATTCAGCAAGCGGTGCGCTTTGATAACGTTGTTGTCAATCATGGCTGCTATGGAGTAGCTGTCTTTTTCGCTGCGCACGTGCTTATGCGCTGCAAAGTTGGCCACTATTTCAAACGGGCCTTCGGTGGTAAGCAGCCGCTCAAAAACAGCGCTCCCGAAATCTATCGGATAGGCTTTAAAATCGTTGGGAATATTCAAGCCTGTTGTGCTGCGCAAATCACGCACCAGCTCCGTCAGGCCGTTTTCGTTGATGTCCACAACGTATAGCCGTTTTGGGCAGTACTGTAGCAATGCCCGAATATATGATGAGCCAATGGTGCCGGCTCCCCCAATAACCAAAACGCTTTTACCGTCAATTTGGGTTCCCAGCTCACCGGCGTACTGCTCAAGGTCGGGTTTGAGCAAGCTCTCCTCTCGTCCGGTGACGGAAGTTTTTATGAATTGATTGAGATTGAAATTTTTCAGCATGTTTTATTTTCTTTCTTATATGGTTGAGTAATATGCCTCAGCTATTGTTTCTACGACCACTTTTAGCTTGTCTTCGGTTAACCCATTGTAAACAGGCAGCGAAATTTCATTCGCGTAAAGTTGGTAGGTATTCGGATAATCGGACATCCGGTAGCCGAGATTTTTAAACAGCGTGAGCATAGGCATGGGGATGTAGTGAACGTTCACGCCAACGCCTTTTTCGCTCACCTTCTGAATAATTTGGTCGCGCTGCTTTTCCGAGATATTTTTTATCCGCAACAAGTAAAGGTGAAACGACGATACTCGCTCTCCCGTTTCCCCTGTCGGCAAAATAGCCCAATCATGCTTTGCAAGATGCTCGCTATAAAATTGGAAAATTTTTCTCCGCTCCGGCAGCAGCACAGATTGGTACTTTCGGATTTGCGCCAAGCCTACCGAAGCGCACAAGTCCGGCATGTTTACTTTCAATCCCTGCGCAATAATATCGTAGCGCCAGCCTCCGGCTTGATTTTTCTCAAAAGCGCTCTTTGTTTGCCCGTTAATCGACAAGGCTTTCAAGAATTTGTATTCTTCATCGTGAGAAAAAGGCGCAGGGAGGTTGAGGCAAATAGCTCCTCCTTCGCCGGTAGTAACATTTTTCACCGAGTGAAGCGAAAAAACAGTAATGTCTGCCAGCGTTCCCACAGGTTTGGCTTTGTAGAAAGCGCCAATGGAGTGGGCGGCGTCTGCCAATACCAAAATACGTCCCAGCTTTTCCTGATTGGGGCTGCAGGGTGTAAATAGCTTTTTTACTGCCGGCTCGCTTACAATTTCATTGATGCGGTCATAATTGCAAGGCCAGCCGGCAATATCCACAGGAATGACAGCTTTTGTCTTTGATGTTATAGCTGCTTTTACTTTAGACGGGTCAATAGTAAAGTCATCCAGCACGTCCACCATTACCGGCTTGGCGCCAATGTTCAGGCAAGCCAGCGCAGTGGCGCAGTAGGTATAAGACGGTACAATGACCTCGTCGCCGCTACCCACGCCAAACCAGCGGAGCATCAGCATAGCGCCCGAAACCCATGAGTTGACGCAAACCACTGCTTTTGCCGTAGTGAGCTTTTGCACCTCTTTTTCCAGCGCGACTACTTTGGGGCCGGAAGTTAGCCAGCCGGTGTTGGTCAGCGTGTCGTGCATCTCATTGATTACATCGGTATCAATGAGCGGGAGCGAAAATGGAATATTCATAATAAATCATATTTTTTTAACTCGTTTCGCATAATATTTACTTTTTGTGTATTTTCCAATATCCGCCATTGTCGGAACCTATTCTTTCTAATAAGCCTTCATCTTTCATTTGTCGTATATTTTTGTCTATGCCTTTAATTGTCAATCCTGTCATTTCTGCTATTTCTGTTCGCGTAATGAATTCATTACCTTCTATTAACTCTAGTATTTTCACCCTACTTTTCACCCTACTTTTCACCCTACTTATATTTTGTGTATTGTCTTCTGTACCTTTTCCTGCAAAATCTATTTGCCAGTATCCTCCATTATTGGGACCTATTCTTTCCAGTAAGCCTTCTTGCTTCATTTGCAGGATGTTCTTTTCTATGCCCTTAATCGACAATCCCGTTATTTCTGCTATTTCGTTTTGCGTAATTGATACATTTTCTTCTATCAATCTTATTATTTTCTCCCTACTTTTCTCCCTACTTTTCACCTCACTTTTCACCTCATCTATACTTTGTGTATTGTCTTCCGTACCGTTTTCTGAAAAATCGTTTCTCCATAACCTTACTCTAAAAAATTCCTCCTGCGCAAATTCGGGGTCTTTCAGTCCTGCGTTTCTGCACCGCATAACTATGTCGAGAGTTCCCGTACCCATCCGCTCTATCGTACCGCTGAGGTACATCGGCTCGGCGAGCAATGGGTTGACAGGAATGGAGGTGTGAAGCTCCTTTAATTTTACAGCTGTCATCCCATAAGGCAAATGTCCGGGATTCCACACCTCAAGACGATCTTTGAACAGCATTACCTGTATGCTCGCATTGCTTGTATAGTCGCGGTGGGCAATGGCATTGACAATAGCTTCGGTAACGGCAGCAATGGGCAGCTCGTATTCAACCTCAACCTCTACCCCCTTATCCCGAGCTCCTACGCTCGACGAAATATTTGAAAGAACAAAATTTACCGCCTGCGTGATCAGCTGAAATACATCACCCTTGTAAACCTGATAGGAGGGGATTGGCTTTATCACATCATAACCGTGGAAAAGAGCGCACTTGACTTCGGAGGAAATGAAAAACTTTTGCGGATTTCGCCCAAAAAGCAAAATGGCAGCGTTGCTTATTCGCTTGTCCTGGATTAAATTCAAATGCGACAGCACGGCTTCCGGATTGGCTTCGGGCACAAATGGAAAAGCCCTTTTATTGCGCGCTATATATACAAAATTCCGTATTTTCTCCTCGTCCAAATCATTTATGGTAGCATACTGGTTGAGCGTGGCGTCAAAGGGCAAAGTCCGTATAAATTCGTTTTCTTCCAAGTAGCGAATCAACGAATTGTAAACTGAAACGCGTAAATTCAGCTCGTTGGCAAACTTTTTTCTTACAACCGATTTTTCGGCTTTACGAATCAACCGAGCTTCCTTCGGGTGTCGTTCCTGCTCGTTGTGGCTTGTTACGTAAATGAACTTTATTTTGTGAAATTGCACGGCGCAATCAAATTCACGCTCTGTTGGTGAGATGCCATCAGCATCTTCATAGCCGTAGCTTTTGCCAAAAAGCCCGAGGTAAATATCGCATTGCTCCACTTCGTACAGAAAAACAGCTTCGGGAGCGGTAGCCAACGCCGGAACACTTTCGAACACAAATGGTTCGAAAAACTTACCCAGCAAGGAGTCGGTAGTCAAGTAGTCGAGCAACATTTGTCGCTCGGCCGCAAATTCTGACTGTACGCTGCTTATGAATACTCGTTTTTTCTGCATTTTATTGTTTTATCCGATTCAATACCCGCCCCGCCCATAATCTATTTTGCGTGGACAAGATAGCTATTTTTGTGGTTTCAGCATAATAATCGGCAATTTTTGGCTGATTTTACTTCTTAATGGCTGCAATCAAGTGCGTTCTTAGCATCGGGCATAAGAAATTAACCAAATCGTACAGCTTGCCCACCCTCCTCGCAACAGGCGGCGCCAAAGTTACCCTTTTAAATTGGATTTCGCGGTGGTTGGGAAACAATTTTTTGATTTCTGCTCTTGTCAGCTTGCGAACATCCTTGTTGCAGGGGTTATTGTACGTAAAATCGTACGACAAAATAATCCCTCCCGGCTTCAACATCTCAAACATTTTATTTGCCAGCGCTTTTCTAAAGCTCTCATCCAAAATAGAGGTAAACACGGTTGATTGAAGCACAATGTCAAACTCCTCTTTGTAGGGTAGCTGTAGCGCATCGCCCTGAACGCAGACCTCTGCTGCTAATTCTTGTAAATCAGCAGCATGTAAAATAGGTGGGGGGGGGTAAAATCCTCATTTTCAACAAATTATACCTTTCCGCCAGCAGCTCGTTGGCGTAGATGTTTCCCCACTGAAATCCTAAGTACTGAAAAAATAGTAAATTGCTGCCCGTTCCTGCGCCTACTTCGATGATTTTTCGCTTTGACAAGTCATTACCAAAGGCTTGCCGGATAATTTGTGCGTAAGCCACCTCTCGCTCGTTCTTACAGTACAAGCCCGTCAAAAAATGTCGGTCGTAAATGGCTTCGCATTTTTGCGCATTTCGGCGAGCGTAGCGCTCACGAATTGCCGATACTTCTTGCTCTTGAAAGGTCATAGCGCTAATTGTTTTAATGTTTGGCATTTGCTTAAAAAATTACATTTTTGCAATAGTTAGGTTAAATTGTGCTTAGTTTTCCAATAGCCACCTTTATCAGGACCAATTCTTTCAAGCAAACCATTGGCTTTGAGTTGAGAGATATTCCATTCCACTCCGCGCCGTGTCAACCCTGTTGATTTAACCAATTCTTCTTGCGTCGTGTATGGATTGTTTTGCAATAATTCCAATATTTTCTCCACAGTTTTCTCCACAGTAACCGCTGTTTTCTCCACAGTAGCCGCCGGTTTCTCCACAGTTTTCTCCACAGTAGCCGCCGGTTTCTCCACAGTAGCCACCGGTTTCTCCACAGTTTTCTCCACAGTAGCCGTTGGTTTCTCCACAGTTTTCTCCACAGTAACCGCCGGTTTCTCCACAGTAGCCGTTGGTTTCTCCACAGTTTTCTCCACAGTAACCGCCGGTTTCTCCACAGTAGCCGTTGGTTTCTCCACGGTTTTCTCCACAGTAGCCGTCGGTTTCTCCACAGTTTTCTCCACAGTAGCCGCCGATTTCTCCACAGTTTTCTCCACAGAAATTTTTCTCGCAGTTTCTTCCACAGTTTTTTCTTCCACAGTTTTTTCCGCGGGCGCTATTTCATTGCTATTCTCATTGGATTTATTCGCATCATGCTCTACTTCATCTGTTAATTCAATTGGTACTGTCAGCGTAGTGCGCTCGGTGTCAAAACTTTCTTCCAAAACAGGTGCATTCCAATTTGCTTGCTTCCAAAGCGTTACTAAATTAAAAATGCCGCTACCCGCTCGCTCTCCAATATCAATCAGCGCAAACATTTTGAAAATAGTTGGATTGCGGGGGTCGCTCACATCGCCTTCGAGGATCTCGCTAATAGCCGGACGGCAGGTACCGGGGTTAGCAATTCGGATTTTATGCCTGCTTTTTTCAACTACAATACCGCGCTTGCCATAGTAATCGGCATGAATGACGGCATTTGCCAGCGCTTCTCGAATCGCTTTGTGAATGGCTGTATCATCTTCACGCTCAAGATTATTGATCATGCGAAACGGGCGCTTAATGTCGGCTGTTATCTTGTCGGCAATGCGAAAAAAGAAATCGAATATATTGCCGCTCCATTCTCCCAGGTTGGATACAATGCGGTCGCTCCAGCGCTCATGGCCGTACTTTTCACGATAGTCAAGAAAATAGTCGGGTAAAATTTGGGTAATTACGTCTTCTGTTCCGAACATAACCAGCCCGGCAAGCGTTGGAGAGAATGTCCCTTCTTCATTTTTACGCACGGATCCGATTTTTTTAAGAAATTCCACCGTATCCAAACCGTTCCATATATGAGCCGGTTTGAGCGAAGCAAAGCGGTTGCGGTAGCGAGCAATGCTCTCCCTATCCAAGTCACTCCACGAAAGCTCGTAAATTACAGCGCTGTCAATGGGTAAATCGGATTGGTCGCGCAGCATACTTTTTACGGTTTGCTGCGAGCAGCGGTAATCGCCCTCGGCATTGCGGCGAAAAGTTCCGCCAAGCAGGTCGTTATTGATGTACACCGGCTTGTCGTGCCTGTCGGCGCGCGGAACTTCAATCGCAATAATATCTTTACCGTCAACTTTCTGCTCGTAAATACGCTTTTCCGTCAGCACATTAGCGCTTACCTTTTGAGGATTGTTAAGCGTATTCCAAATATCCTGAATTTTTTGCGAGGCATCTTGAACTCCGGTTACCTTCAATGCGTTATTTTCCTCCGATATGCCCAAAAGAATTACGCCGCCGTTGGTATTTGCGAAGGCAGAATAGGTTTCCCAAAGCGACATCGGCAAGCCGCCTGCGGCTTTCTTTACCTCCAGCTGAGAATTTTCTTTTAGCTGCGCTATATTTGTAATGTCAACCATATCGGGCTGTAATTTATTTTGTTTTTTTGAGTTTCTAAGAGTTCCCTAAAATGTGCATATCATCTGTTACTCCAATACTTTCCAGCATCCGTCTCTATCGGGCCCAATGCGCTTGATAATGCCTTTGGCTTTGAGCTTTGAAATATTTTCCCCTATTTTGCTTAGGGATATTCTTGCTATTGTAGCCAACTCTTCCCTTGTGACAAATGGATTATTCCTGATAGCTTCGATAATTTTTTGTTGATTAACAGTGATTTTTTCAGCCCCCTTTTCAGACCCCTTTTCAGGTTTTTCAGACCCCTTTACCTTTTGCTACACACAGCTAAATTTCGTTTAGCCATTTCTGAATACTTTCCTTGCCGACAGTAAATCCTTTGACAGGAAGCCCGCTATCGGCAACCCCTACCAATACTCGTCCGCCTTTTGTGTTGGCAAAAGCGGTCAACGTTTCAATGACATCTTCATTGAAGCCGGATTTAAGCTCTATATGCTGCGTTTCGGAAAACATGTGGACGTTTTTGTATCGCTTTACATCAATTGTATTTGTTAGCATGGTATTACCTGTTTGCTGCTGCGCTAAGCTTGGCTCCTGAAATTACTTTACATTTACCCACGATATACCCTAAGGCGTAGGCGAAGTGCATTAAGAAAAAAGTTACCGGCAGACATAATACCAACGCCGGTTTTTTCCACCTCTTTGCCGCGATGACCCCGATGCCTGCTCCGGCTAAAAGGTAACCGCCGATAGCGGCCAGCAAAAGCCATAAAAATATTTTCGAGATAAAGCTTAATGCCGCTCCCATGAGCAAGCTGCAAAAGAAT
>JAISGH010000150.1 GCA_031263185.1 Prevotellaceae bacterium
GTTTGGCTCAAGCTTCCCCAAAGCGTGGAAAGTAACACCCGCGTTTTTGACTTCGGCAGCGGTACGGAAAGCTTCATGATGCTAACCCCCTACCTGTCGGGGAAAGTTCGCTATAAGATTACTGCCGACAACAGCGACGCAAGCAAAACTTTTGCTGCCGAGTTTGAGTGTGATATCCCAAGAGATGAGTGGGTGCATATTGCCATCACGCAGGAAGATACTGTGTTTAACCTGTACCTGAACGGTGCCCTCGTGGGCGCGGAGGTAAACGCCAACGCGGTACGACCTTCCGATTTGGGGCATACATCGCAAAACTACCTGGGGAAATCGCAGTGGTCAAGCGACCCGTACTGCAGCCATAGCTACGACGATTTTCGGATATACAGCAAGGCGCTCAGCGATCGGGATATTGCGGCTTTGCTTCCGCCTCCGCCTCCGGTAAGGGTAGAGGGGGTATCGCTCAGCGAAACCCGCTACGAGCTGGAGGTTGGTGAAGCTTTATTGCTGGTTGCGCTTGTTGACCCGGTCAATGCGGCAAACAAGAACGTAGAGTGGAGCTCCGATAACCCGTTGGTAGCCTCGGTAGATACAGGCTTGGTAACGGCGCTGGCGCCGGGCACCGCCGCCATCACGGCAGCTACGGAAGACGGCAGAAAAACAGCCGTCTGCGAGGTACGGGTGGTTGAAAGTGCAAAAACAGCCGCTACCCCCCTGAACGCCTCTGCTGTTTGGGTGTATGCAAAAAATGGAATCCTCGTGGTGAACAGCCCTCTCGCCGAAGCAGTAGAGGTGTACGCTGCATCAGGCAGTAAAGTAGGCGGCGCTAAAAAGCAGGCTGGTGTCAGCAAAATCAGCTTGGCAGGGCTACCTCCTCAGCTCTTGATTGTGCGCGGAAGCTCCGGCTGGACAAGAAAAGTTGTGCTAAGCTCACCGCTTTAGGCGCTTTTGAATGAGTGCCAAATGGATGAGCTGTGGTCTTTTGTGAACAAAAAAAACGTTGAACGAAGAGGAGTTAGCCAATTATTTTTACAATTTTATCGGCCACACCGTTCGCTGAGCAAAAATCCCGACAAAACACGAATGCCTCGAGCGCCAGCGCTCTGTGCCGGAATAACAGATAAAGTAACGGGGAAAGCATAAAATAGCCCCCCCCCTCCCGCACAGCATAAAAGTCATACCAATAAGAATATGGACACCATCTGAAAAAGCCCATTGGATGAAAAAGGCTTGGCAGTTTTTACATTTAATGCCGAGAATTTTCTCAGCAGGTCAGGTAACTTTAGCCATCAGCAGTATGATTTCATCATTCAAAGAATAAATTGTACTTTTGGGAAAAATTTTATCGGTATAGTTTATGGAGCGGTTGATAGCTAAATCATTCGGTCAGATAGCGGACGCCAACGTTAGGTTTGGCGATTTAACGCTGCTGGTTGGGCCTCAGGCAAGCGGTAAGAGTATCTTTTTGCAGCTGCTAAAGCTGCTGGTTGACAAGCCGCATATTCGAAAAACAGTAGAGCAGCTTGGCTATCTTTGGCGAAAAGAAGATGATATTTTGAACCTGTTTTTTGGCGAAAATATGGCGAATATTTGGCGCTCCGACAGCAAAATCGTCTTTGACGGCAAAAGCAGCGCGAGGGATAATCTTCTGTTCAGGATGCCTCAAAAAGCGGAAGAAAAGCTGTTTTACATTCCTGCCCAAAGAATACTAAGCGTTGCCGATGGACGGCCAAAAACTTTTATGGAATTTGACCCTTCTGCTCCCTACTCGCTGAGGTTTTTTAGCGAAACGCTTCGCATGTTGCTGCAAAACGGAATGGATACGTCTGTTTTTCCTGTCCAGAGGCGGCTTACGGGAACTTTACGCAGCTTGTTTAATGACGCTATTTTTCACGATGGCAAAATCGTTATTGATAACAGCACGGGGCAAAAAAAGTTCAGCATGCAGGTCGAAGACATGAATGTTCCATTCCTTACGTGGAGCGCAGGGCAAAAAGAATTTATGCCGCTGCTGCTGGCATTTTACTGGCTGTGTCCTCCGGCAAGAGCCAATAAAAGAAATTCATACCAGTATGTAGCTATTGAAGAGCCTGAAATGGGGCTTCACCCGCAAGCAATAAAATCAATAGTAGTACAGGTCATTTATTTATTAACAAGAGGCTATAAGGTAATTATTTCAACTCATTCTCCTCTGCTGCTTGAATTTGCATGGGCATTTAACTTGCTAAAAAGCAACCAATCGCCGGATATTGCGCTCCACGAGCTGTTTGATATGAAGGTAACATCAGCGTCAAAAAAATTGTTTGACGGCGTACTGACAAGCAAAACAGTCAATACGTTCTACTTCTCCCGCGTTAACGGGCGGGTAACTTCAAAAGATACTACTTCATTAGACGCCAATAATGAGGATACGGATATTTCCGAATGGGGCTGTATCTCTCAGTTTGCGGGAAAGGCCGCCGACATTGTTTCCAAGTATTTTAATTGATAAAAGTAGAACGCCATGACATTCAGGCAAGCAGCTCCTGACTTCGACAATGCGGCACCGAAATCAAAACCGACCCAATAGCGAAGTTCGAAAAATTTATTTAGAAATTACGAATTAAAAGCAACCTCATTTTCACCTAATTTTTTTAACAAAACAACCTCAGTAGCAATGAATTAATACGCACATCAACAACCTCATTACCCCATTAAAACGATGAAATGGCACGAAAAAAAATGAGGTAATGAGGTTTGGATATATTATGTAACTATGTGCTACTGAGGTTGTTTTGTTAAAAAATTAGGTAAAAATGAGGTTTCCGGCCGCCCCACATTCCATCTGTATCCTAACTACCGATTTTACGGACAGTGTCCGTAATATTACAATCTCAAGATACGGGACATGACGAGATTTTACGAACACTGTCCGTAAAATATCAGGTGTCGGTATTTGAGTTTATTGGTATGATGACAAAAACATTCAAAAAAAATAGATAAGTATATTATTATCATTCAGCTAATTAATAGTTTTTGAACAGCCAAAATACGTTTTTGAAAAAAATATCCGGAATTTTTTAGAACAAAATTCGATTAGATATTGTACCTTTGCTGCGATTTTTTTGGTTACAGCTTCGGCTTTGCTGAAAAATCTATCATAGAGATGAATTATTAGAAGTCCCAAACGAAAAATTTGTAGATGGCATAAAACAAAAATCGTGCGTAAATCGCACAAAATAAATATGTAAAATAGCGATTTGCTATATTCTTGAAATCCAAATTTCCACAATAAAACTCATTTATTATGAGTTATAGTATCAAGAGTAAGTTAGCGAAGCGCCGTGTAATGCGGCGTGGAACGGCTTGTTGATACTATAGGCGTGGAAACCTGGATTTCAAACAGGTCAGTTCCACGCTATTTTTTTGTCCATATCTGAAAAAAATCCGACGACGGCTTGACCGCCACATTATATAAGACAGAATTGCAGCTGTTACCAAAAAAAATGCGAAGTGAAGCTGCACAAGCACTCAAATCATACTGCAGCGAGAGCAGAAACTCGTAAAAACGGGCGGACTTAACTTCCCACGAAAAGCCATTAGAGTAGAGGGATTAACAGCTTTGCGTACCAGATGCACAAAAAAGTCCCAAGGGTATGGGCGAATAATGCATGCTATGAAAAGAAATTTTAGAATTGCCGTGGCTGCGGCGGTAGCAATGGCAGCGGCTATTGCCCACAAGGCGGCAGCGCAGGATCTTATTCTCAAAACCGACGGCACGGAGATTATCGTCGACATTCTCCAAGTAAGCGGAGCAGAGGTGCGATATACAAAATACCGCACAGTTGCGCCAATTTACGTTTTGGCGAAGTCCGAAATATTTATGATTAAGTTCGAGAACAGCGAGAAGGAGGTGTACGGACGCGGTAACTCCGCCGGCGCAGTTGCCCCTGTCTCGACAGCCCCTGCCTCGACAGCCTCAGCCTCGGCAACCCCTGCCTCGACAGTCCCTGCCTCGGCAGCCTCCAGCGCCCCGGCCGGCAAACCAGCTTCGTTTACCTCAACCCTGCCGCCCGCAAGCAAGGCGTATAAACCTGGCGACATTTACGACGAAAACGGGCAGCAGGGCGTGGTGGTGGCAACCGACGAAAGCGGCAGGCACGGGCTAATCATGTCGCTCAAGCGCTGCGATAAAAAATGGCTCGGCAACAAAAACGCTAAGCTCTCAACCGCTGCCTACGATGAAAGCGACGGCGAGCAAAATCTACGCGCCATTGAGCAGTTTATCGCTACCGGAAAGGGTAAGTGGGCAGACTTTCCGCTATTCGAATGGGCGCGCAGCTTGGGAGAAGGATGGTACATCCCTGCGGTAAACGAGCTCGGGTATATTGCAACCGCAGCAAACGGTAAGGAGGCATTTGAGAAAGATAGCTGGCAGTATGAACAAAAAACAGTGCAGGCATTTCAAAATCCCATAGATCAGGCCGGCGGCGACGATTTAGTCATTAATAGCTTCGGCAAAGACAACCAGTTTATGACCATGTTTGCCTCTACGGAAACCAACGACGGAAAGGGAAACGCTTACGTTCTCATGTTTCAGCAAAATAAAGGACAAGGGATTGCCTCAGCATTTGCGTCTCCAGTCATGAGCAAAGCGATTGTAAAAGCAGGGCACCTCAAAATTGCTACCTACCCAAAAAAAACGGGCGGAGAGATGATGAACATGGGATCGCGAGCAGTTCGTAAATTCTAACTATTATTGATTTTAATTTTAATGCAAATATTTATTATGAAAAGGTTACTATTTTTTACCCTCCTGACAGGATGGGCGTTTACCCTCAGCGCACAGGATATTATTATAAAAGAAAACGGCGACGAGATAAAAACCAAAATTATCGAAGTCAGCTCTACCGAAGTGAAGTACAAGAAATTCGGCAACGAATCGGGGCCGACCTTTGTGATGCTGAAGTCAGAAATCTTTATGATTAAGTACGCAAACGGCGACAAGGAGGTTATTCCGCTATCGGCGGCAAGGCAGGCAGCGCAGCAGCAGCCGCCGCAGCAGCAGCAGCAGCAAGCCTACGCTGCGCAGCCACAGCAGCAGCAGCAGCAAGCCTACGCTGCGCAGCCACAGCAGCAGCAGCAAGCCTACGCTGCGCAGCCGCGACAAGCCGCAGCGGTGCCCGAAGTGCAGGACGACTCAAAGTTGAGCTACGGAGCATTTCACCGAAAATACTACAAGCACAACGCTTTTGGGCTAAACCTTGGCGTGGGCTTCGGCGACAACATTACGATGGCCGATCTGGGCGTTGGCTACCTGCATAATTGGATGCCGTTTTTGGGCACCGAATTTGTCAAGCTGCGCCTCGGCGGCGGCGTAGCCGAGGGTGGCGGCACCATTATCTCCACGCAGCTTATGACCGGGCTTCGCGGAACCATTCCGCTTGGCCGCAGCAGCAACAAGGCGGCGTTTCTGGCATTTCGCATCGGCGCAGGCGGCCTAATCGGGGAGGCCGACGACCTGTGGGGAGTGTGCACCGAGTACGAATTTGGGCTGCACCTTACCCGTACATTTTATTTTTCGATGCTCATTAACTCCCAGAATGCATCCGGCTACCTGCCGTACACCAGCACGGGGCTTAGGGTCGGATTCCTATTTGGGCGCACTTCGGGAAAGTAAAAAACGCTACCTTGAAAAGCACAGCGGTAATCCATTTTATCGCTGTGTCTTTTTGTATGTTGGGCAACTCACGCTCTTAATCCCCCCTCGTCAGCAAGGCTAAATCTTTTTTTGAGGTGCTATGAAAATAGCTGTAGTTCGGTAGTAGAATACGGATAGAATGTGGGGCGGTTTGCAACCTCATTTTTACCTAATTTTTCTTAACAAAACAACCTCAGTAGCAATGAGTTAATAAACATAACAATACCTCATTACCTCATTAAAACGATGAAATGGCACGAAAAAAAATGAGGTAATGAGGTTTGGATATATTATGTAACTATGTGCTACTGAGGTTGTTTTGTTAGAAAAATTAGGTAAAAATGAGGTTTCCAGCTGCCCCACATTCCATCTGTATCCTAACTACCGAGCTGCAAGTTATTTTCATGGCACCTCAAAAAAAGATTTAGCCATCGTTATCGCATATCCACCACCTCCACATTGGGGTAATTTTTTGCGTTGAAAGTAAAGTCGGCGGGCGTGGGCTTCACGGCAGCGTCGATTTTTTGAATTTTTACGGTTACGTTTCCGCCGTTTTTTCCGTAGTATGCAATGCTTACCGGCAGCAGCGTACTTTTCTCTACCTGCAAGCTGATGCTTGTATAATCGGCTTTTTTGTCCTTTGGAAAGAGGTCTATCCACAGCACAGCCTTGCCCTCTACGATCGCCTGCTCGCTACGCAGCTTGTGGCGGTAATCTTTTTCGTCGAAAGAAAAAAGCAGCGAGGGGTCGGCAAAAATGCCATCCTCTACCATGCTGGGCGTGTTGACGGTTACCTCGTTGACCTCCTTGAGGTAGGTCCAGCGCAGCTGCCCGTTGCAGTAGATAGCGCTCGCTTCCCAATCTAACCTGTACATTTTGCCCATAATCAGCAGGCGCCCTTGCTGCCGGCTATCCGTTTTTTCCGTCGCATTTTCGTAGCGGTACTCAAAATCCATAGATACGGTTTTGAGATTTTTCATTTGCGCCATAAACTTTTCCACCACATCCTTGGCGTTCTGCGCAAAAAGCAGCGCAGGCAAAAGAACGGCCGCAAGTAGCATCAACTTTTTCATAATTAACAATTCATAATTAACAATTAACAATTAACAATGGGCGTTTTCATTCCCAATTGTCAATTTTTATTCTACAAGGAACTCCTAAAAACGCCCCAAATGAGGTAACGAAGTTAATGTATATCGTTACCCTATTTGCTACTGAGGTTGTTTTGTTGAGAAAATTAGGTAAAAAATGAGGTTTTCCACCTCAAAAGAACCTTATTTGCTCACTCGTGTTTATTTTTAAAGTGTTCGCGAACTCGCTACGCTCGGTTTCAACCTAATTTTTATAACAAAACAACCTCAGTAGCAATAAATTACGAATTTCTCCACAACATTATTCATCTCATTTTAAGGGAATTAAATTTCTGGAGGCACATTCATTATTAATTATTAATTGTTAATTATTAATTGTTAATTAATTATCATTTGCTCCAGCGCTATAACATCGGGGATGCGCACCTGCCGCGGCTTGCTGCCGTCGGGGGGGCCTACAACGCCGGCGGCCTCCAGCTGGTCCATGATGCGCCCTGCGCGGTTGTATCCAAGGTTGAGCTTTCGCTGTATGAGCGAGGTGGAGCCTTGCTGCGTTTCCACAACAAGGCGCGCAGCCTGGTCAAACATGCTGTCGCGCTTGCTCAGGTCAACCTCCTCGCGCTCGCCGTCGCTGCCCTCGGGGACGTACTCGGGCAGCATGAAAGCGGTGGGGTAGCTCTGCTGCCTGCCGATAAAGTCAACGATTTTTTCCACCTCCGGCGTATCGACAAAGGCGCACTGTACGCGCACAATATCGCTTCCGGTGGAAACAAGCATGTCGCCCTTGCCGATGAGGTGCTGCGCGCCGGGCGTATCGAGAATGGTGCGCGAGTCTATCATGCTGGTAACGCGAAAGGCAACCCTTGCGGGGAAGTTGGCCTTGATAAGCCCCGTGATAACGTTGGTGGTAGGGCGCTGGGTAGCAATCACCAGGTGAATACCGATGGCGCGCGCCAGCTGCGCCAGCCGCGCAATGGGCATTTCTACCTCGCGCCCGGCGGTCATTATCAAGTCGGCAAACTCATCTATCACCAGCACAATGTAGGGCAGGTAGCGGTGGCCGTGCTCCGGGTTGAGGCGCCTGTCGATAAACTTCTGGTTGTACTCCTTTATGTTGCGCACCGCCGCCGCCTTGAGCAGCTCGTAGCGCGCGTCCATCTCGATGCACAGCGAGTTGAGCGTGTAAATTACCTTTTGGTTGTCGGTAATAATGGCATCCTCGGCGTCGGGCAGCTTGGCGAGGAAGTGCCTTTCGACCTTGCCGTACAGCGGCAGCTCTACCTTTTTGGGGTCAACCAGCACAAACTTGAGCTGCGAGGGGTGCATTTTGTATAGCAGCGAGGTCAGCACTGCGTTTAGCCCTACCGACTTACCCTGCCCCGTAGCGCCGGCAATGAGCAGGTGGGGCATTTTGGCAAGGTCAATCACAAAGGTTTTGTTGGTGATGGTCTTGCCCAGCGCAATGGGCAAGTCGAACTTGACGTCGTTGAACTCGGCCGATTTTACCACCGAGTGCATCGACACAATTTCGGAGTGCTGGTTGGGCACCTCTATGCCAATGGTGCCCTTGCCCGGAATGGGCGCAATAATGCGAATACCGAGCGCGGCAAGGCTCAGCGCGATGTCGTTTTCCAACCCTTTGATTTTGGAAATGCGCACCCCCGGCGCCGGAATAATTTCGTAAAGCGTGATGGTAGGCCCAATGGTAGCCTTGATTGCGGAAATGGAAATGTTGTAGTGCCCCAGCGTACGTACAATCTTGTTTTTGTTCAGCTCCAGCTCCTCCTCCGATACCGATCTGGTTGATTTGGGGTAATCGTTGAGCAGGTCAACGGGGGGGTACTCGTAGCGCGACAAGTCGGCTTTGGGGTCGTAGGGCAGGCGGCTTGCCAGCACTTCGTCCAGCTGCTGCTCGCCGCTGTCTCCATCAACATCCGGCGCAACAGCGTCCTCTTCATCCTGCTTTTTATTTTCGGAGATGTCGCTATGCGGCGCCGTACTACCTAAACTTTCGGCTTCATCATCATCATCTTTTTCGTCTTCCTCTTCGGATGGCACAACCGTAAGCTTAATGCCCGTACCTTGCTCCGGCTCAAAAGTTATGTCAGCTTCTCCCTCACTATGCTTTTCGCCGCCGCCAACACGGTTATCGCTGTTATCGCGGCTATCGCTGTTATCGTCGTTATCGCGGCTATCGCTATCGGCAGGTGAAGCTTCGGCAAGATTTTTGTTCTCTTTTTTTATGCGAAGGCAAGCTACTATTTTACTTGCCAATTTTTTTATGCGTCGCGGCAAGCTCGGAACAGCGCCGCAGCAAGTCAGGAAGAACGCCACAGCGAGCAGCATAACGCTACCGAATTTTCCGAATACCGCAATCAGCCATACCTGGCCGATGAAGTAGCCGTACTCGCCTCCCAGCCCCGCACCGAGCGAGGTTGGGCTGCTGCAAATACCAAGCGAGAGCGACGTCAGCAGCATAAGCAGCGACAAAATGGCAATCCGCTTGAAGGTTTTCGGGCGGCCTACCCTCAGCAGGCGTAGCGCAACGATAAAGCCTATCAACGGAATGCAGGCAGACGCCACGCCAAACCAATGCCGAACTAACACCGTTGCCAAGTAGTTGCCCACTCTCCCTCCCCAATTTCGGGCGTACGGGTCACCAGCCTCTACGGAGGACGAAATGCCGGAAATGCTATGGTCTATATCCCAGTAAAAAAAGTAGGAGATGACGGCTATCAGCGTATAGATAGATGCAAGCGCAAGCGCAACGCCTGTTCCTCTGCGCCACTTTGCAGCGGCGTTGCCCGTCCTGTTGGAGGCGCTTGCGCTTTGTTTTTTCGTTGCCATATTTTTACTTCAGCAGCTTTTCGTAATTTTTCCAGCCGGTCATTACCTCCAGCGCTTTTTGGTAGCCGTTGTCAATGGCGGGGTAAACTACCTCGAAGTATTCGCTGGTTGTAAAAATATCCTGCGCTATCAGCCCCTTGAGCTGTATCGAAATGTCGTGCTTTGCTTTGCCGATTTCCGCCTCGTTTTTGGGCAACTTTTGCTTTTCGGCAAACGCTACCAGCTCGTCAAAGAGCGAGTCGCTCACGCTAAAATTTTGGTTGAACCGCTTGAACGTTTTGTACTCTTGCTTCAGCCGGCTTCGGTTTGCGTCAACGTACGAGAGCGTAAACCGGTTGAGGATACCCAAGCGCACCAGCCGGGCGTGGTACGAGGTGTAACCGCTCGTATCTAACGGCACAAACACGTCGGGCGTAATGCCGCCGCCGCCGTATACAACGCGCCTGTTTTTGAGCGTGAAAAATTTCAGCGAATCGGGGAGCGATTTAAGGCTGTCGGGGCTATACACTTCGCCGTTGGTGTAGCGCTGGTGCAAATCTCTGTAGTACTTTTCGGTTTCTCCGTTGCTGTAGGGGCGCTGTATTACTCTACCGGTAGGCGTGTGGTAGCGGGCAATGGTAACGCGCACCAGCGATCCGTCGGGTAGCTCAATCTGGTTTTGCACCAGCCCCTTGCCAAACGAGCGGCGCCCAACGATAATCCCCCTGTCCCAATCCTGAACGGCTCCGGCTACGATTTCGCTTGCCGAAGCCGAATTTTCGTCAATCAGGATAACGAGCTTTCCTTTCTCAAACCGGCTGAGCGTATCGGTAGCAACAACGTCTGTGCGCGGCAGGGCGCGCCCCTCGGTGTAAACTATCTGCTCGTTTTTGGAGAGAAATTCGTCGGCAATGCGGGTTGATACGTCCAGCATACCGCCGGCGTTGCCGCGCAAGTCGAGGATAATACCGTCGGGCTTTTTGCCCAAATCGTCCAGCGCCTTTACGAACTCGCTGTGCGATGTTGCGGCAAATCGCCCCAGGTGAATGTAGGCAACGCCGGGGGCAGCCCAGAACTTGGCGTCAATGCTGTAAATCGGAATCTTGTCGCGGGTGATGGTAAAGTCGAGCAGGTGCTCCACGTCGCGCCGCGCCACGCGCACGTTTACGACGGTGCCCTTAGGACCGCGCAGCATTTTCACTACATCCGTGTTGTTGACGTTTACGCCGGCAATATTTTTGCCGTCCACCTCCACAATGCGGTCGCCGGCCACAATGCCTACCTTTTGCGACGGGCCGCCCACGATGGGCGATATCACCAGCAGAGTATCGTTAAGAATGTTGAACTCAATGCCAATGCCGTCGAAGTTGCCCAGCAGCGACTCCGTAGCAGCTTTGGCATCCTTGGCGGAGGTGTAGCTGGAGTGGGGGTCGAGTTCGCTCAGCACCTTGATGACGGCTTTTTCGGTAAGGCCGTTAATGTTCACGGTGTCCACGTACGACGCGGAGAGGTAGTACATCAGGCGCCCAAACTTGAACATTGCTTCGTTAACTTGTTGCGTTGGCTGCGCGTACGCCGAATGTACGGCAACGGAAAGCAGCAGGATGGCTAATTTTTTTTTCATTTACAGCTTCTTATTGTTACGTGATTTTTTTGAAAGTACAGGGGCTAATCCTGCTATAAGAAATGAGAAATAAATAACATATAACGGATATAAAAGCTGTAGAGACCTCACCCCCGGCCCCTCTCCAAAGGAGAGGGGAGGCTGATTCCGAATATCGTGTCCTTCTCCCCTCTCCTTTGGAGTGGGGCCGGGGGTGAGGTCTCTACGGGGTGACATTTTCAACTGTTATATCTTGTTTATTCGTTATTGCTAAGAAAGGTACTACTCGCTATTTCTGACACCGGTCAGTCTTCGATAATAAAAATATCTTCGTCGGCATGTTTCATGTAGTACTGCTCGCGGGCGATTCTCTCAAGGTGGTCATCATCGGTAAGGAGGTCGTTGAGGCGTTGCCTGTTGCTGTTGACTTGCGCCTGGTAAAAGATGGCTTCGCGCTCTAAGCGGTGCAGATACCAGGCAACAGTAATATGTTCTTTCAAGCTGTTGCGGTCAAAAAAGCCAATCCAAACGGTAAAAAAGAATAGCGTCAGGATTGTCTTTATGTAGCGGGTACGTGGCATGGTTTTTTAATTAAGAATTTTTATAATTCTGAATTTTGAATTTTGATTTTTTTTGAACCTCTGAAATTTCTGAAATCTGAAATCATCGAAATCTGAAATTTTCAACCCCAAATTCAGCCGACAAAATTACGTTTTTTACAGCTATCAAAGCAAATGCAGAGGCTCGGAGGCGTTAAATAATATTTAAGCAGATAGTAACTTCTTGCTGTTATCAGTATTTTGGGGTTACTTTGCCCCTCATTTATGGAAAAACACAAAATACAAGTACTCCCTAAAGCATGTCGATAAAATATTTTTTGCTTCCTGCTACCTTTTTGATATTTCTCACTCCTGCGCAGGCGCAGACACAGCAGCCAACGCTAAGCGGATACGTAAGGGACGCGCAAACAGGCGGCCCGCTGGCAGGAGCAGCTGTATATGTTCGCGAAGCCAAGCGCTATACTATCGCCAACGCCGAGGGATTTTACAGCATTCCGCTACCGGCGGGCGCCTACTCGGTTACCGCCAGCTACATGGGGTACCGCCAGCAGGAGGAAGCGTTAAGCGTAAAATATTCGCTCACCAAAAATTTCGCGCTGAGGCAGCAGGATACCGAGCTGGAGGAGGTGGTGGTAAGCGCCGAGCGCCACGCTAACGTTGCCAAAGCCGAGATGGGCGTAGAAAAGCTGGAGATAAAAACTATCAAAAGAATACCGGCGCTAATGGGCGAAGTGGACGTGATAAAGGCCATCATGCTGCTGCCCGGCGTGCAGCCCGCCGCCGAGGGAACATCGGCGTTCAGCGTGCGCGGCGGAAGCCCCGACCAAAACCTTATCCTGTTCGACAACGCTACGGTGTATAACGCTTCGCACCTTATGGGCTTCTTCTCGGTGTTCAACAACGACGTGGTGAACGATGTGAAGCTTTACAAGGGCGATATTCCGGCAACCCACGGCGGAAGGCTCTCCTCGCTGCTGGAGGTGAACACCAAAACCGGCGACGCCGACAAGTTCAACGTGAACGGCGGGATAGGGCTTATCTCAAGCAGGCTGGAGGTCGACGGGCCTATTATAGACCGCAACCTCACTTTTGTGGCGGCAGGCAGGCGCACCTACGCCGACCTCTTTTTGCCGCTGGCGCCGGAAGAAAGGGTGCGCGACGCCGTGCTACACTTCTACGACCTCAACGGAAAGCTCTCCTACAAGCTGAACGACAAAAACAGGATAACCCTTGCCGGATACTACGGCAGCGATGTTTTCGGGATGCCGGTGGCCGGCATGGATTTTATCAACAGCACCTACTCGCTCAATTGGAACCACCTGTACTCCGACAAGCTGTTCTCCAACATCTCCATCATTGGCAGCGGATACCGCTACAAGCTGAAAATGGCCATATCGGGATTCGACATGCAGTGGCAATCTGCTATTGACGACCTTGGGGTACGCGCCGATTTTACCAAGCTCTACGGCGACGAAAACCTGCTGCGCTTTGGCGTTACCAGCGTTTGGCATAAGGTCAACCCATGCGATGCCTACGCCCAAACCCCCATAAGCAGCGCCCCCGAATTCATACGCTTACCGGAGGTCAACTCGCTGGAAAGCTCCGCCTACATCATGAACCAGCACAAAATAGGCGAACGGCTCACCGTAAAGTACGGGCTGCGGGGAACGATGTTTAGCAGCATAGGCCCGGCAACGGTCTATAACTATGACCAAAGCTACAACCTGCTCGCCAACGATACCTCAAGGACATACTCGCGGGGCGATTTTTACAATACCTACTGGCGGCTGGAGCCGCGGGCAGGTGCCGTTTTTCTGCTCGGCAACAACAATTCTATCAAAGCCAGCTACTCGCGCACGGTGCAGTACATGCACCTCATCTCCAACTCCACCGCCACCTCTCCCCTCGACGTGTGGATGCCATCGTCGCCCAACATTAAGCCGCAGTCGGCGCACCAAGCCTCGGCGGGCTACTTTCACAACTTGGCGAATGACGCCGTAGAGCTGTCCGGCGAATTATTTTACAAGTACATGAGCGATGTGGTGGACTACAAAGACCACGCCGCTGTGATGATGAACCAGAAGCTGGAGGGGGAGCTTCGCAGAGGCATTGGCAGGTCGTACGGAGTGGAGCTCATGGCGCGAAAAAATACCGGAAAGTTTACAGGATGGATTAGCTACACCTACTCGCGCTCCTTCCGCAAGGTGCAAACGGTAAACAACGACGAGTGGTATCAGGCGCCGTTTGACAGGCCGCATAACCTGAACATTGTTGCCAGCTACGACATTACCCGGCGCCTCAACCTGTCGGCCAACTGGACGTTCTCGAGCGGTACGCCCACCACCTTCCCCGAAGGGCGCTACGTGGCGGCGGGCACCTCCATCCCCATCTACGGCAAGCGCAACACCTACCGACTGGACGACTACCACCGGCTGGATGTAGCCCTCAACTTTGAGCTGAAAAAGCGCGGGCGCTACTCGCACGAAATAAACCTGTCGCTCTACAACGCCTACGCCCGCCACAACACGTGGTTTATACAGTTCACCGAAGAACCCGAAAATTCGGGCATTATGTACGCCGACAAGCTCTACCTGTTTAGCGTAGTGCCTTCGGTTACGTACAACTTCAAATTTTGATACGGCAAAATAATTGTCCAGCCAGCTAAATCTTTTTTTGAGGTGCTACGAAAATAG
>JAISGH010000156.1 GCA_031263185.1 Prevotellaceae bacterium
TTTTTTACGGTAATTTTTTCCTCCAAAATATTCCAAAACATGTATGGTTTCTGCCAATGAGCAACAAAATCCGGCAAGTATCGAAAAATGTTTTTGACTTTTGTTTTACTTTATTAAGGTTTACTTCGTCAGGGTTTACAGGCGGCGGAGAAGGTACGTGTACGCTTTGGCTACTTTTCAAACAAATCGTCCATAGCTACCTCCGATTGAATGTTGCCCCAATATGCATTGTGCTGGACACCATAAGTAGTAATCATTGTCAGGTGCACGGATTTGCGCGTTTTTGTTTCGTACTTGAAGGCAGCCCGCTTGTTCCGCAAGACCTCATCGTACTTTTTGTCAATGGTAAATTCACTGCTCGCAAACTTTACTTCGCAAAGGTTAATTACCTTGTCGTTTCGCTCTATCAGCAGGTCAATTTGCGCACCGTTTGCAGCCTCTCTGCTACGCCACGAGGTCACATCGGTAAGCACACCCGCAATGCCAAGTTTTTCCTTTATTTGGCGCAAATGCGCCAGGCAAACCTGCTCAAAAGCATAACCCGACCACACCCGATGGCGCGCATTCTCAATAAAATTCGACCAGTAATGTTCGTCATTAAGCTTGTTATTTTTCATGAAGTTGAAGTAGAACAGCGTGAAAAAATCGGTCAGCTGAAACAAGCATTGCCTTTCTACCTTTTCAAACGCGTTGAACTTGCGGATAAACCCGCATAGCTCCAAATCCTCAAGCGTTTTGGTTAACCCGCCTCCATTCGGCAGCTCCGCATATTGAATGATTTCCTCGCGCGTCAGCCCCTTTGCCTTTTTGCTCAAAGTTGCTACTATCTTCACGTGTTTTTCATGATTTTTGAATAGCGAAGCATAAAGGTTTTCAAATTCATTTTTCAGCGCTCCTTTCTCAGCAAAGCATAACCTATCAATGTTCTGCGCCATGCTGAGCTGCTTCTGCATCAAAGATATGTAGTACGGGATGCCGCCAAAAATCATATAGTTTTCCACTATTTGCCGGCGGGTTAACGCCATATTGTGTTTTTGAAAAAACTCCTCGCACTCGCCAAGGTTGAAAGGAGGTAAATAAATTTGCTGCGTTACCCTGTTATGCAGCCCGCCATGGTTTTTTATCAGCTTGTTCATCATCCATGATGTAGCCGAGCCGCACACAATCAGCAAAATGTTTTTCTGCGCCGAAGCCCATGAGTTCCAAAAATACTCCAACGCCTGTATAAACCCCGAGCGCGGAGTATCTAACCAAGGCATCTCGTCAATAAAAACTACCTTCTTGCCTTTTTGCTTCGTATTCGACAACAAGTGAACGAGCTGCTCAAAAGCTTCAAACCAAGTTTCAACTTCGGGATAAGGCTTCTTTCCGTATTCCCGTAGCGAAGATTTGAAGCTCTTCAGCTGCATCGCTACGTCGGTATTGGCCATTCCTGTATGGTAAAAAGAAAAGCGGCTGCTGAAATGTTCGCGCACCAAAAAAGTTTTTCCTACCCTCCGGCGACCAAAAACGACCACAAATTCTGATTTTTTCGATTCCATGAAACGTTCAAAATCTGCTCTTTCTTCGTGTCTTCCAATTAGCTGCATAAATAATATGAATTTATAATTCGCTGTAAAGGTATATTTTTTTATAGTTACAGCCAAATATAATTGCGAATATATACAGGAAAACGCATATAATTCCATATGTATTAGAATTTTACAGCATCCTAAAGACAATGTAAAATATACGCACTCTCTACAGAAACTTTTTTGCAAGAAACTAAAAAAAATGTTTGCCAAAAATACGATGTAAATTACTTATTTTTAAATATATATAGCTATTATCAATAAAACAAAACTCGCTGTAACTAGTATTTTTTTCATAGTTACAGCGAATTATAATTATTAAAATATGATATAATCTACACATATTCATATAATTATATCGATTTCTAATCGATGGGATTTTTTGCAACTTGCATTTTCTATGGTTGCAGCAAAATATGATTATGAAAAATATGATGTAACTTACATGTTATTTTATAGTTATGTATAATTTCAATAAAATAAAACTCGCTGTAACTAGTATTTTTTTCATAGTTACAGCGAGGTATAATCACGCTAATCACGCTTTAAATCGTACTTTATAGCTATAGCAAAGTGTATTTAATTTGCTTTAATTCAACACATTTTTAAGTGCAGCTGCGCTCCTTGATGGTTAAGGTCTAAGGTTGCCGCTTTTTGTAGAAACTCTCTGGCTTTCTCTGTATTTCCAAGCCCTAAGTGCCCTAATCCCATCACGTAGTAGCAGTGGATTTGGTTGCGCTTGTTCAGGTCGTCTTCCCATATGGCAAGGTCGGGCAGCGATACGGCGAAGTAGTCAATGCGGCAGGCGTCAAAAAGATGCTTTTCGCCGTGGCTGACGAGCTTGTTGAAGCTGCTGCGGGCTTTGCCTTCATTGCCCAAGCCGCGCCAAGCCAAACCTTGGTAAAAAATTTTGTCGGGCTGCTGGTCGTTGTAAAAAAATGCCTGCTTTGGCTCGGACGATCCTACCGTGGCTTTCTGAAAATACAGCGTGGCGCTTTGCTCATCGCCCAATCCGCGGTAGGCGCACGCCATAAAGTAGTGAATATCGTTTTCCTCTGCTCCCGTCAGCTTGCCCTCGCCAAAGCTGTAGGCGTAAGCTTCGGCGTTTTGCAGCAGGGTAATAGCGTCGCTAAACCGCTTTTCGGCGAGGGCTTTTTTGGCCAGCTGTACGCAAGCGATAATATTTTGTCCGGGCACCTTGCCTTCGCCGCCTTCCCACGGGTGAAATTTCCGGCTGTCAATTAGCCTCTTTGCCTCCTCGTACTGCCCCAGCTGGTTGTAAAGCGTTATGCGCTCAATGCACAAATCATCGCGCTGCTCTACTCCGTCCTTGTATTTTTCCAGCAGCTGCAGGCGCTCTGCGTGTGGCCTGCCTAACTTTTTGTACAGCTGGTCGAGCTCCATGAGCAGGCGCGAGTCGGTGGCGTCCAGCGCAAATGCCTTTTCCAGCAGCTGCTGCGCTTTGGCTTTATCGTTGCGCTTGTTGTAGTAGGCCAAAGAGAGGTTGCGCAGCACGGTGGGAAACTCGCTGTCCTGCGCAGCCGAGGCTTCCCAGCAGGCAACGGCCTCGCTGTACTGCCGCGCGGCATACCAGAAGTTGCCGAGGTAGTAAGACGCTTTTGGGCTTCTTTCGCAGGTCTGTATGGCATGTTGCAGCGCAATCACTTCCTCCAGGCGGTTGGGAAAGCAGCCGTCGGGCGACATTTGCTCTGCCTTGGCGTAGAATGTTTTTGCGCCTTTTTCGTCGCCCATGCAGGCGGCAAAGTAACCCAGAAAGTAGTACACCATAGGATAACCTTTTCCGTCGGGGAAAGTTGAGATGACCTGCTGCAACATTTCGGCTGCCTCTGCAAACAGCCCTGCTGCGGCAAAATCAATGGCATACTCGATGTAGCTGTGGCTTCGGCCTGCCATGAGGCGATTCATCTCCTTGAGCGCGGCACCGTCGTTGTTCAGCAGGTACTTCTCGAAACGTACGCCCATGTTGAACCCGTCAATAGCGAGCGATTCGTCGGCAAGCTTTAGCGCCTCCTCTTTCCGGCCCAGCTTACGCAAAATAGAAACCTTGAGCTGACGCGCCTTGTGGTTATGCCAATTTCGGATAAGGCATCGGTCTATCAGGTCTAAGGCTTGCTCCGGCGAGCGCTCTTGAGGGAGCAAGCTCTTGCTTTTGCTGCAAAGCGCCTGCCTCAGCTCTATCTGGGCGAGCGCAAAGTAGCCCGCATCCTGCCACGCCACATTCCACACGCTCTTGAAAAAAGCTTCGTATGCCTCTTCATAGCGACCCTGCATACGGAGCGACCAGCCCAGGTTGTAGTAAGGCTCTCCGTCGTAGGGGTTGGGATTTCGCTCCGTCAGCGTTGCGATGGCTTTTCGGAAAAGCGCTTCGGCTTTGCCGAATTGCCCCTTGCGCATGTACCATAGCCCAAGCGCATTGTTGCAGCGCACATCGCCCGGCTCCCGGCGCAGGGCCTCGCCGTAGTAATCGGCAGGGTTGTACGTGGCGTGGCGGTACTGCTCCAAGTGCAGCCCCGTGAGGTACAGCTGCTCAATAGAGGCGATGTTTTCGGGGATTTGCGCCGCCTTTGCCGGCTCAGGCATAGGCTTTATCTCCTCCCTGTCGGCGTGGTAGCGCACCAATAAATCGCCATTTTCGGAAAACACCTCCAGCAGCAGCTCGTGGGGTTTGGCCGTACCTGTGTCAACCTCGGCAATGTAGGGCTCGGCAGGAGATACGCTGAGCGTTTTATCAAAATAAATTTTTTCGCCTCCAACCTGCCGCAAAACCATGCGTACGCCATTGCTGGCGCCGGTGGTGTACAGCGCAATTCGGGCTTTTCCGTCGCTTACCTCCAAACCAACAACGGCATCTTTGGTGGCATTTTTCACCTTCCCCACGGCGGAATAGGGCATAAAGTACTGCGTCCACGATTTTTCTTCGTAGGGTTGCAGCCACGAGAAATCGGGCTGGTTGTCGGTAAATACGCCGGTCATCAGCTCGATGTAGGGGCCGTCTTCGTCGGTGAGGTTGCGGTCCCAGGCTTTGCCAAATTCTCCGCAGCCCCACGTCCACTGCTTTTTGCCCGGCGATACGTGGTGGTTGGCAACGTGCAGCAGGCCTCCCTCTACGTTTTTTTCGTAGCCTCCAACAAAATCGTACTTCGATTTGATGGCCATGTACGAGGTGGGCACCGGAATATTTTTGTACAGCGAAATGTCCACGCCTGCCGAGTAGTCCTGCTTGTAGTAAACGCCTGTGGCTATAGGGAAAGCGCTTACGTCGCGCTTCCCGTGGTCGAATACGGCGTGCACGTCGGGCGGAAATACCGAGTGGTAATGCTCGTGCACCACCACAGCGGGATTTGCCCACCAAAGAAACGTTTGCGGAAACGGCGTACGGTTGAAAATTTTTACGTTAATCTCAACGTATGCTTTTCCGGGGTAAAGCCGGAAGCCCTGCATTCCCTTTGTTCGGAACATGCGCTCCACCTCGCTGCACCAAATGGTTTTGCTGCCGTCGGCATGTTCCTCGATGGAGAAATCCGTCGGCAAAAATGTGCTTGGCCGGTGGTGCTGCGGCCAGTTGAACTCTATCCCGCCCGAAATCCAGGGGCCGGTAAGCCCCACCAGCGCAGGCTTCACCACCTGATTGTAGTAAACAAAGTGGCGCTTTTTCACCTTGTCGTAGGCCATGTGTATGCGGCCTCCGAGCTCCGGCAGCGCCATCAGCTTGATGTACTCGTTTTCGATAAACAGCGCGTGGTACATCTTCTCTTTCTTCTCGTCCGAGATTTTTTCCACCACCGCGTAGGGGTACACCGACCCGCTGCTGCCCTGGTAGACACGCTTTTCCAAAAAGATAGGATTTTTCTCCTCCTTGCCGATTTCATACGCAGGCAGCAGCACATCCTCCTCCCAAGCCCTTACCTCCGAGGCGAAAACGGTAGGTTTAATCAGGTATTCTGTAATTTTTTCCATAATGTTTTATACTTAAAAATCAAAAATTCAACGACCAAAAAATCAACGTTTACATGGTATTTTTTTTGTCAATATAGCACGGCTTACGCTTTCAGTTCTTCAAACGAGTTGGGACACACACCAAAATCAGCACCGGATACAGCCTGCCCCCTTGCAAGCGAGGCATAGCAGCATGAGGATAAGGAAGGTAGAGCGGGTTGCTTCATTATTAATTATTAATTGTTAATTATTAATTGCTTAAAAGTTTTCGCTCTATTTCCTCCAAGCTTTTTCCCTTGGTTTCCGGCAGCATGAGCTTCACAAAAATAAATCCCGCAAGGCAAATTACGCCGTACACCCAAAACGTTCCCGCCGCGCCAAGCCCGCTGTTGAGCAGCGGAAAAGTATAGGTAAGCAGCGTGCAGGCCGTCCACAGGGCAAATGTGGCCACCGCCATGGCTGCGCCGCGTATGCGCGTAGGGAAAATTTCGGACAAAACCACCCACACCACAGGCGCCAGCGTCATAGCGTAGGAGGCGATGGCCAGCACCACCAGCGCCAGCATGACCACGCCCTTTACGCCCGCAAAGTAGCAGGTGCCCAGCGTAGCGTAAATGACGGTGAGCATACATGCGCCCAGTAGCATCAGGGCGCGGCGGCCTATCTTGTCCACCAGCTGCATACCTACAAGGGTAAATGCAACGTTGGTAACGCCCGTTACCACAATGTTCATCAGGATGTCCGACACATCGTAGCCGGCGGCGGAGAATATTTCCTGAGCGTAGTTGAAGATAACGTTAATGCCGCACCACTGCTGGAATACGGCAAGCACAACTCCTATAACCAGCGCCTTGCGCAAGCTTGGGTGCAGCAGGTGGCGCAATCCGGCTTTCGGCGCCGCGCTTTGCTGCGCTGCCGTCCTAATGCTGTCCAGCTCTGTAGCCGCATGTGCCTTGCCCATAATGCGGGCAAAAATCTGCTCGGCGCGGGTGTACTTTCCCTTCACCGCCAGCCAGCGCGGGCTTTCGGGCACAAGAAACATGAGCAAAAAGAAAAGGCTTGCCGGCGCGGCTCCTGCCCAGAACATCCAGCGCCAGCCCATTTGCCCGTTCCACGAAGCCAAAATATCCGCAGCCGAAGCGCCGTGCGCTACCCTGTCGGCAATCAGCCAATTGGCCACCTGCGCCGACAAGATGCCCAGCACTATGGTGAGCTGGTTGATTGCCACAAAGCGTCCGCGAATGTGGGTGGGCGCCACCTCGGCAATGTACATGGGCGACACGTTGGACGCTACGCCAATGCCAACGCCGCCCAGCAGCCGGTAAACGTTGAAAACGGCAAAACTGTCGGTAGCGCCTGTCCCCACAGCGGCAGCAATAAACAGCGCCGCCGCCGTAATCAGCAGGTTTTTGCGCCCATACCTGTCGCTCAGCATACCGGAGAGGCTCACGCCAACCAAGCAGCCAATAAGGGCGCTCGCCATAGCCCAGCCTTGCAGGTAGGGCTGCTGAGCGATGCCAAAAAATTGCTCGTAAAACGGCTTGGCGCCGCCAATCACTACCCAATCGTAGCCAAACAGGAAGCCACCCATCGCCGAAACCAGCGCAATGAGGTATAAATACCCCGAGTTGAAATTTTTTTTCATGTCAGATTTTTTTTTGTGCAAAGTAATTCACTATTTACAGTAAATAAAATGGCTTTTACACAAAATTTCATGGACTTTTTTGCGATTTTTTGGCAGGAAAAATAACTTTTGTGGGGTGTTTTGTTTGGTATTACTCTGAAAAACAACATGTTGTGGTTTTCATTACTCGGATTTTACTACGTATAGTCCTGCATATCAGCCTGTAAGGTCGTTGTTCTCTATCTTGTTAGCGGGTAAAATGCCTCCGGTACATACTCTACCTCGCTATTTTCGCCGCTGATTACCACAGTGATAATGTCGAACTGCACGTCGTACGTAAGGTTAAATCGCTGTACGTATGCGTTGGCTGCCGCGATGGTATGCTGCTGCTTGCGCCTGTCGACGCTCGCCTGCGGCTCTACCAAAAAATTGGCGCGGCGCGTTTTGACCTCTATCACATGCAGCGTTGAGTTTTTTTGGGCCACAATATCCAGCTCCTTGTGCCCCCACCGCCAGTTAGTATCGCGTATGGTAAACCCGCGCTCCAGCAGGTAGCTCTTGGCGGCTTCCTCGCCGCGCTTTCCAAAATCTAAAGTATTCATGCTAATTATTCTGTTCTCTCCACCGTTCCGTTCACCTTCAGCTTGATAGTTTCTACGTTTTCCAAGCCGTCGTTATCTACCACTTTTACTGCGATGTTGTACAGCCCCGCTTTGAGCTTGGCGGTTTGCCTGCCCTCCCGGTCAATGATGACCGAAGCGCGAAACCCCTTTTCGGCGGCGTAGTCAAAATCCCAGCTGTAAAACTCAATGCCTGCCGCGCTTTGGCCGGAGGCGATAAATTCGATTTCCCGAATTCCGCCTGCATCGCGGGAGAGCTCATTTACCTCAATCCTGATGCTTGGCTTCTTGGAAACCGGAATAATCGTATCGACCGGCACCAGCTCAATGATGATATTTTCCTGATTTTTCAGCCGCGCGGCTTCCTGCACGGCTCCTTTGCCAAACGAAAAAGCGATGATGTAGCCGGCTGGTTTTCCGGCTTTCACGCTTTTGTCAAAGCGCGCCTTGTCGAATTGCTTGGCGGATACGGAAAAGTTTTTTACCACGTTTACGCCTACGCCTTCCGAGCGCTTTACCTGCACCGGAGCGCCGTCGGCAGCGGCACCGTCCACGCCGGCGTCGCCGCCCTTTTTGCTGTGGGGCGCGCCGCCGAGCTGCCCGATAATCCAGCTTTCAAACTCAAAGGCATCCTTGCTGCGGAGCGCGTCGTAATCGTACTTGTGCAGCTGCAGGGTGTAGGAGTTGGCGTATATGCTCGTAAACAAATCCGTTTGCTGATTTAGCCGCAGCTCGGTTACTTTCACCGCCTGCACCGACTGGTCGATGCCTATCCACTTCCTGTCCAGCTTGTCGGCCACGGCAAGCGTTGTGCCGCCGCCCATAAAGGGGTCGAGGATGAGGTCGCCCTCGTTGCTGGCCATTTTGA
Organism: Prevotellaceae bacterium; assembly: GCA_031263185.1. Classification (GTDB taxonomy): domain Bacteria; phylum Bacteroidota; class Bacteroidia; order Bacteroidales; family UBA932; genus JAITMY01. Next base: position 8,641 of record JAISGH010000156.1, read on the forward strand.
TTATGCGTTCCAGCAAAGCAAACGGTTTTTGCGTGGGGTAGCCAATGCGCTCAACGCTGTTACCTTGCAATCGAGGAATATCCGTCCAATAATCTTCGGGAAATTTACCTTTTTCATTCAGCCTGTTTTTATGTCTTTCCGATATGTCGCCTTTTACATTTGCCATAATCCCAGTACTGCTCACTCCACGCGAGGTTCGTGCAATAGTTTCTTCATTGTACGGAAGCCTTATACTGTCACCATCAAAGTAATAATTTTCTGTTTTAGAATAAAAATAAATCATATCGTGTTTTTGTGCCAACCGATTCTTTACATTAGCCGGTCCGGCATAACACCATATAATTTCATTGCGGAAATTATTTTTCCCAAAAACCTTATCCAAAATCTCCACGCGAATATAGGCATCGGCATGCCAGTCGCAGTGTAAAAAAATGCTGCCGGTGGGTTTCAGCA
>JAISGH010000011.1 GCA_031263185.1 Prevotellaceae bacterium
CTAAAACGATACGCTTATGCCCGGGCTTATCATCACAAACGGGATTTTCTCCTGCAGCTTGTACCCCACCCCTACGTGAATGGGTACGTTGAACATCCGGCGGGCGCTGAGGGGGTAAATGCTGCCCAGCGCAACAAAGGCGAGGTCGCGCTGGGCATCCTCCCTAAAGTTGAACGTGTTGATGAACAGAAAGCCCGCGCCGCAGCGGTAGGGCTTCATCTTGCCGGCTTTCTCGCTGTCGGTAAAGCTGAGCTGCGCAATTAGCGCAATGCTGATACCGCCAAGGTTGTCGGTGAACGACGATTTTTTTTGGGATTCTTTCTCCGACTGGCTCTCGCCCAAATTCTGGATCATCATGCCGGCCGGCAGCGAGAGGTCAATGTCGAACAGCACCCGGGGCTGGTAGATGACCTCCACGCGCTTCTCAAAAATCGGCTCGGAGTACTTTTCGGCCGAGTGCTTTATGTCGAGCTGCACCTTGCCAAAGTTGTCTAAGGCGCTTGTCTTGGCGTTTAGAATGTTGTTAAAGTTAATGCCTTCGTTCAGGCAGCTTTTGTCTTTGTAGTGTGCGCCGCGCGGCGAAGTTTCGTCGGGGCACACCAGCTGGTTCTTGAGCGAGCGCATTTCAACAATCTCCCCGCGCTTGCCCAAAATGCGCACATCAATGTCCATATACTGCTTGCCGTAGAGTCTGGTTTTGCCGTCTATGTCTCCTCTGCCGAACGAGAGCGAAAACTCCTTGAGCACGCTGCGCGATATGATGACGTTGCTGACTTTATTTACCTGAATTTGCGCGTTGCTTCCGTAGCTGAGCGTAACAAAGTCAAAGGGTCGCGGGTGCTGGTACTCATCCACCTGTAAGGCTTTGCCGGTGGGCTGCCCGTTGTTGAGCAGGGCAACCTGCCGCTTGTTGATGCTCATTGGTATGTGCAGCTTAAAAAGGCGGCGCGTTTCGGTCTGGCTAATGGTGTCGGAGGTCAGGTCTATGGCATCCTGCCACGTAAAGCGCGCCTTGTGCAGCGATTCGCCCTCTACGCTTACGTCCACCAGCTCGCCGGGGTTTACCCTGCCGCCGGATTGCCAATCGCTGCCCTCGTGGAGCACGTATATGGCCGATATTTGCGTTTTGGGCGTAATGTCAAAGTTGGTAATAAACGTCGGCACGTCGTTCATTTTGAGGTAGAGGTAGCCCTCGGTATTGCGGTGCAGGTTGAACACGGTGAGCTTGCACAGCACCTTGTCGTTTGCCAAATCCTTAATGGGAAAGAGCTCTGCAATGAGCGACCCGCCGGCAGCCTCCTGGTCTTCTATGCGGTATGTTCTGTTGAGCAGCAGGCGGCGGTTGTTGTCTATCACAACGTTTACGCCCCTGTACCGCGCCTCGTCGTCGTAAGTTACCTCTTTTTTGTCCATGTTGAGGAATACCAGCCGGCTCGCCTTGATGGTGAGCGGCGGCGACTGCAGCGCAACAGCGTTGCTCAAGCGCTTGTCGGCGTTGAGGAAGGGGGCAATTGTTTCCAGCGTAGCGTCGAGGTTTTTTACGCCCAGCTCGCGCGGCTGCAAAATCAGCGTCAGCCTGCCGTCGCGCAGCGCTATGCGGTAGTCTATGCCGTTGCTGCTATGCCAGTCGCCGGACAGCCTGATGTTTTCTATATTGTTTGTTTCCAGCTCAAAAATTTTTTCTTCGCCCACAAAGAGGATGTCGCTGGAGGGGAAAAACTTCACCCACGTTTGCGTGTAGGGAAACAGCGCCAGCTCCCAAACTCTGGTATGCGGCGCAGCATTTTCGCCCTGCGGCAGCGTTGTTACGTTGACCAGAATGGAGAGGTGCTCGTTGCTAAGGAGGTCGGCAAAGCGGAGGCGCGCGCGGTAGCAGCCCTCGTTTTCGATAAAAGCGCAGGAGTCGAGCACTTCGTAGCCGGCAGATGCTACCAGCAACAGGCGCTGAATGTCGCTGTCTTCCTTTGGGTAAAACCGCAGCTCGCACGCCGCGTAGCGGTTGGCGTACTCAAAGTAGAGCTGGTGCTTGCGCCGGTGCAGGATGGTGTTTTGGCTTAGCGTGTACAGGCTGGTATCAACGGCAAGCGTTACTTCGTCAAAGTACCTGTCGGCAACGGGTGCAGCGCAAATGCCTGCCGGTAGCAGCGCAAGCAGCATGGCGATGGCTATTGTGTTTCGCATAAGATAAAAAACCCCGGCAAGGTAGCGATGCCGGGGAGTTGCATAAAAATAAATTTGCCTAAAAGTTATCAGCCAGCAGCTCAAAGTGGGCTTGCGGATGCTTGCAGGTGGGGCAAACGTCGGGCGCCGATGCCCCTTCGTGTATGTAGCCACAGTTGCGGCACTTCCACAGCGTAACTTCGCCTTTCCGGAATACTTCGTTGTTCTCAATATTGCGGAGCAGCTTGCGGTAGCGCTCCTCGTGGTGCTTTTCGACTTCCGAAACCCACCTAAAGGTTTCTGCAACATCCTTAAACCCTTCTTCCTCGGCAATTTTTGCGTACTTCGGGTAGAGGTCGTTCCACTCCTCCAGCTCGCCCTCGGCGGCTGCCAGCAGGTTTTGCGACGTAGTGCCGATGATGCCGGCCGGATAGGTTGCGGTAATCTCAACGTGACCTCCTTCCAAATACTTGAAAAACAACTTGGCATGTTCTTCTTCGTTGGCTGCCGTTTCGGTAAAGAAGCCGAAAATTTGCTCGTAGCCTTCCTTTTTTGCCACTTTGCCGAAATAAGTGTAGCGGCTTCGCGCTTGCGCTTCTCCCGCAAAAGCTTTCAGTAAGCTTTGTTCTGTTTTGGTTCCTTTTATACTCATAGCGTTTTATTTTTTTTATATGATTTTTAATATGGCATTATCAACCGATAAAGGTGCCTAATAGAATGTCTATTCATGTCATTACTATAATATTAAATACTATAATTGATACCTTTTATTTTACAGACAATGCCTATGCATTGAGCAAATGTACAACAAAAATCCGAGAAAAAAAATAATTAAGCCAATTTAGGAATTACGAATTTAGGAATGATTTTGTTGCAACGATGTCCTGCTATTACCCCGCAAGGAATGGACACCTCTTTCATTGCGAGCGGAGCGAAGCAATCCGGCAAACATCGCTGCACCTCGTGTTAAAAAATGTGCTTAAACGATTGTTTTTATTGGTAAATTACCAACAGCAAGTTTGGGTTATCGTATAATTTTCTATTTTTGCGAACTTTTTCATGATTTTCATGAATTGATTGTTGACTCAAAAATATAGAACCAAATATAGATATGTACTGGACCTTAGAACTTGCATCAAAATTGGAGGATGCTCCCTGGCCTGCCAGCAAAGATGAGCTGATTGATTTCGCCCAGCGTTCAGGCGCTCCTTTGGAAGTAATAGAGAATCTGCAAGAGATAGAAGACGAAGGCGAGGTGTACGAAAGCATTGAGGATATTTGGCCGGATTATCCAAGCAAAGAAGACTTCTTTTTCAACGAAGAAGAATACTAAGTCCGGCAAAATTTTAATGCAGTGCCAGCTTATGGAGACAAAATTCAAAGGCTACACTATGGCTTACGCCGAAGCGCTTCGATACCTGTACGCACAGACTCCCGATTTTCAGAGGACAGGAAAGGCGGCCTACAAGCCGGGGCTGGGCAATACCCTGCTCATGGATGAATATTTCGGGCATCCTCACCGCCGCTTTACGTCCATTCACGTGGCGGGCACCAACGGCAAAGGTTCCACCTCGCACATGCTGGCGGCGGCGCTGCAAAGCGCCGGGTATAAGGTAGGGCTTTACACCTCGCCCCACCTGAACGACTTCCGTGAGCGCATCAAGGTAAACGGCGCCGAAATTCCGGCTCAGCGCGTAGCCAGCTTTGTTGAGAAGCGCCGGGCGGCGGTGGAGCGCATCCACCCCTCGTTCTTTGAGCTGACCATGATGATGGCTTTCGACTTTTTTGCGCAGGAAAAGGTTGAGGTAGCAGTCGTTGAGGTTGGGCTGGGCGGACGCTTGGACTCCACCAACGTCATTACCCCTGCGCTCAGCGTCATTACCAACATCGGGCTTGACCACACCGACTTGCTGGGCGATACGCTCGAAAAAATTGCCCGCGAAAAAGCCGGCATTATCAAGCCGGAAGTACCCGTTGTGGTGGGCGAGTACCAGCCGGAGGTAGCGCACATATTCGAGCAAAAGGCCGCAGCATGTAGCGCCCCGCTCGTGTTTGCAAGCCGCCGCTACAGCCGCCGCGATACGGCGGGCTATGAGCTGGACTTGCACGGCAGCTACCAGCAGCGCAACCTCTGCACGGCGCTGGCGGCGCTGGAGTGCCTGCGGCAGCGCGGCGTTTTTTCTTTTTCCAAAAAAAATATTGAGGATGGCCTGCGCACGGCCGCCGCCGCTACAGGGCTGCGGGGGCGCTGGCAGCAGCTGCGCAGCGCACCGAAAATTATTTGCGATACAGCGCACAACGCCCACGGCCTGCAGCAAACAATGGCGCAGCTGGCGGGCGAAAAATACGGGCAGCTGCACATCGTCTTCGGCATGGTGGCCGACAAGGATGTTGGCAGCGCGGTTGCGCTGCTGCCCCGCGCCGCGCGGTACTACTTTACGCAGGCCTCCGTTGCCCGCGCCATGCCCGCCATCGAAATAGCCGACAAGTGTCGGGCGGCAGGCTTGCAGGGCGAGGCATACCCTGCGGTGGAGCAGGCGCTGCTTGCCGCCATAAAAAATGCCGCCGCCAACGATTTTATTTACGTGGGCGGCAGCACCTTTGTTGTTGCCGATGCGCTCGAGGCTTACCCTAATTTTTGAACTTGTACGTGAGGTCTTTCCGGTAGGTACTGTTGCGGCACTCCGTCTCAAATGCTATGCTGATGGAATCTGCCTGCACAGCGCTGCGGAGGCTTTCGAGGTCAAACGACACGATGCTTTGCCGATATTTTACTCCCCTGTCGCCGTTGCTGTTGTGCCGGAAGCGTAGCTTCACGCTTCCGCCGCGCTGCAAGGCAGCGGTATCGCACAGCAAGTTCTCGGAATGTTTAGCCGAATCGGCGTTGTAAAAATAGTAGTAGTCAACGTTCAGGTAGCGGTTCCCAATCCATACCTCCTCTACGTTCCTGAGCGAATCTGCCGGGGCGTACAGCGTAGCGCTATCCGCCGGCGTAACGCCGTAAACGTCAATGTGCGCTATGTACTCAAGCGTTACAACGTAGTCGTAGCCCGATACCTTTTCGTCAAAAAGAACGTTGAAGACAACGAGCACGCGGGTGTTATTCTGCGGCTTGTCTTCCACCGCCGCTGCATTTTTAGGCCACAGCTTCAGGCCGAAGTCGTTCAGCACGTACCAGCTGCCGCTATCGGGCGTGTACTGTATCACAGCCAGCTCCGTTTGCGGAATGAACTGCTCATACTTGCCGTCGAGCGAGCAGGAAGATAGCGTAGCGGCAAAGCACAGCGCAGCAGCGTATGCAAGGCTTTTGAGGTGTAATGTTTTCATTTTCGTATTTGAGTTGAAATAAATTTTTAAGCAACTCTGAGAGTATAGCCCAAATCTTTTATAATTCTTAAAATGGTATTCATCTGTGGCTGACTTTCGCCCTTAAATATTGCATCAAGGTTGCTTTTTGAAGCCCCTGTTTTTTGAGGCAGGCAGGAAATCTTATCTTTTGCCTTACAAGCATACTCAAGCGTACGGCAGAACGCGGTTACGTCACCGTCTTCGAGAAATTCCTCAAGGCTGATGGTAAGCCATTCCTTAATATCTTCCTCGGTTTGCAAGTCAGCCATTATAAATTCTTCAAAATCTATTGTATTTTTATATTTTTCCATTAGAGTTTAGATACAATAGTTGGTTAGCGTGCCAAAAATGATTTTGTTGCAACGGTGATGGACACTTGTGTCGTCCTGTAGGGACGGCGCAAGCGCACACCTAACGTCGCAACAAAGTCTTACCGTGCGCAAAACCACGCCACGCGAACTTATAGCTCAAGCGGTCGGGTAAAATTCTACTCCCACTCCAGAATTTTCTTAAAGTCGTAAGCTTCCGGGTTGGGCACGTATTTTTTTGCAGCCTCATAGTCGGCAGGCGTGATGAAGTGCATCACGTGGCGCATGATGGACTGCACAAACTGGCTGTTGATGTCAACTAAGCGCGGAGGGATTTTTCCCGTCTTCACGTCCTGCAAATCGCGGAGAAATAGCGGGGCAACGTCGCCAAAGTTGTTTACGTACACCATGCAGCCGGTGTGCCCGGCCTTGTAGAGGTCGTACACGCCAAAGCCCAGCAGCGAGCAGTACTGGCGGTCGTACGCTATGGGCACGTCGCAGCGCACCTCGTAGCCTATTTCTACCGGGCGCGTTTTGACCTTCAACTTTATTTCTTTGATTCTGTTTTCGATCATTTCGCAGAAAATGTGCGCCTTTGAAACCTTGCCCAGCTCGGGGTGCCCGTGCTCGTCGTACGAAAAGTTAATGCCCGACTTCTTGATTTCTTCGCCACTCAGCTCGTGAAACACGCCCTCGGAAATAACCGCCGCGCCGTACTCCTCGCCCATAACCTTGCGCTTGATGATGGACGAAATTACGAGGTTTACAATCTTGTCGCAGGTAATGGTAGTTTTGTTGAACATTTCGGGGATTACAATCATCGGGTAGTGGCACGACGCGCCGATGCCAAAGGCCAGGTGCCCCGCCGAGCGCCCCATGGCGGCAACAATAAACCAGTTTTCGCTGGTGCGGGCGTCTTCGTACACCACGGTGGCGATGTTGGAGCCTTCGGCGCGCGCCGACTCGTAGCCAAAGGTAGGCGTACCGTTGGGCAGCGGCAGGTCGTTGTCGATAGTTTTGGGGACGTGAATGTTGGCAATCGGGTATTTTTTGTCGGACAAAAATTTTGCCACCCGGTTGGCCGTCGAAGCGGTATCGTCTCCGCCAACGGTAACCAGCAGCTTTACGTTGTTTTGCTTAAAGAAATCGAGGTTGAAGCGCTGCTCAAAGTCCTCCGGCGTAGGCTTGTACCGGCTCATGGTGATGGCCGAGCCGCCGCGGTTGAAAATATCGTCGGCAAACTGAAAATCAATATCCGAAATTCGGGGAGATTTCTGGAAAAGGCCGCCGTAGCCGCCGTGCAGCCCGATTACGCGGTAGCCGTTGTTCAAAAAAACCTTGGCAACGCTGCCAACTACGGTGTTCATGCCGGGTGCAGGCCCGCCACCTGTCAAAATTGCAATAGCATCTTTCATGTAAGAATGTTGTTTTGAGGGTTGTAAAAATCAAAAACCGCGCAAAGGTACACAATTTTTTTGAATACGGTAAAGCGCACTGCCGAGGCTAAATCTTTTTTTTTGCGCTATTGACGCGAGCGAAAGATGCGTAGCATCTCGTCTAATAGCTGCCCGCCTGCTTGCCGGCGGCCTGCGCTGCAAAAAGCGATACGATATTCAGCACTACGGCTACGGCTTTTTCCATTGCCTGCAGCGAAACAAACTCGTACTTGCCGTGGAAGTTGTGCCCGCCGGCAAAAATGTTGGGGCACGGGAGGTTCATGTACGACAGCCGGCTGCCGTCCGTACCGCCGCGAATGGGGCGCACCAGCGGCTTTACGCCGGCCTGCTGCATGGCGCGTATGGCCAGCTCAACAATGTGGAAGTGCTGCTCTACCTGCGCGCGCATGTTGTAGTACTGGTCTTTCAGCTCTACGCCAACGGTACCCTCGCCGTACTTGGCGTTGAGGATGCCGGCGCACTGCTGCACAAGGTTTTTGCGCGCCTCGAATTTTTCGCGGTCGTGGTCGCGAATGAGGTAGCTCATTGCAGCTTTCTCCACATCGCCCGCCACGTGCACTAAGTGGTAAAATCCTTCGTAGCCCTCCGTGCTTTCGGGGCGGTCGGTTGCAGGCAGCAGCGCGTTGAACTCCGTAGCCACCTGCAGCGCGTTGACCATTTTGTTTTTGGCGTAGCCGGGGTGAATATTCTTGCCCTGTATGCGCACCAGCGCCGAGGCTGCGTTGAAGTTTTCGTACTCCAGCTCCCCTATGCCTCCGCCATCGACGGTGTAGGCGTAGGTGGCGCCAAACTTTTTCACATCAAAGTAGTCAACGCCGCGGCCTATTTCTTCGTCGGGGGTGAAGCCAATGCAGACGTCGCCGTGCTTCAATTCGGGGTGCGATACGATATGCTCCACGGCGCACATAATCTCGGCAATGCCCGCCTTGTCGTCGGCGCCAAGCAGCGTTGTGCCGTCGGTGGTGATGAGGGTATGCCCCGTGTACTCGCGCAGCTCGGGAAATACCGCCGGCGAGAGCACAATGTTTTTTTCCTTGTTCAGAACAATATCCGTACCCTCGTAGCGCTCCACAATCTTTGGCCGTACGCCGCACCCCGGCATATCCGGCGAGGTGTCCACGTGGGCAATAAACCCAACGGGGGGCGGCAGCGGCGCGGGTACGTTTGCCGCAATGCGCGCCATTACGTAGCCATGCTCGTCCATCGAAACCTCGGGAACGCCGGCTGCGCGCAGCTCGTCGGCCAGCAGCCGCAGCAGGTGCAGCTGCTTTGCGGTGCTGGGAAATACTTTAGCATTCCCATCCGACTGCGTGTCAATAGCCACGTAGCGGAGAAATCGTTCAAGAATTGTTTTTGCCATATTTCCTTACACTTAGATTACGAAAATAATACATAATATGCTGATTTATATAGAATTATTGCTTTTTCAGCAGGCCCTAAGTATATTTGCTTTTAGCTTTCCTGCTATTTTGGACAAATATCCGGTCGTGGTTGAACCAACGCTTTTCTATCGTCTTCATTACTTCGCGGTTTAACGCCAACTCTTTTTCTACAGCGTCAGCCCCATTGAGGTGTTGTCTTGCAAAACATACCGAAGTACGGCATTGGTGTCAAAAATTACCATACTTTTCTTTCAGGCTAGCAGCCCATGCGTTCTTCTCTTGCGCAATCAGGGCGGGGTTGGCGTATTGTTTCAGGTAGCCTTAGCAGCTTATTTTATGTTTCCCGCAAATATACGCAAAATATTTCATCCTGCGCACCCGCTCGCGGCAAAACCTTCCCCGCTTACTTTGAGCTGCAAGCCAGGCGAAAGCCAAGGTAGGAGTAGCTATCGCCGGGCGAATTGCTGACGCGAAAAGCCACACGGCAGATGCCCGCGTTGGAGTTCCAGCTGCCACCCCGAAAAACGCGGCGGGAGTCGGCCGAAGCGCCTGCGGGGTTATTCTGCGCCGAAGCCGGATAAGCGCCATACCGGTCGGAGCACCACTCATCGACATTCCCGCTCATATCGTATATGCCCAGCTCGTTGGGACGCTTTGCTCCCACGGGGTGGGTCTCCCCGTCAAACCAATCTTCGTCAAACCACGCTACATCTTTAGGAGAGTTGCTTCCCGAATATTTATAGCCCTTGCTTTTGCTGCCGCCCCGCGCCGCGTACTCCCACTCGGCTTCGGTGGGCAAGCGGTACTGCTGGCCGGTGGCGGCGTTCAAGTATCCTATAAACTTTTGGACATCATCCCAGCTTACGCTTTCTACCGGTAAATTATCTCCCTTAAAGCGCGACGGATTACGGCCCATTAATGCTTTCCACTGCGCCTGCGTTACCTCGTACCTGCCAATGTAAAAGTTGCTCAGCGTTACGCTGTGAGCCGGCCTTTCGTCGTCGTCGCAATCGCGGCCCTGCTCGCCGGTGCAGCCCATTTGGAATGTGCCGCCCTCTACAAGCACCATTTCCGGCTCGGCAGGATGGACCTCCGCTGTAGCGCTGTGCCCGCCCACAGCCATAGCAGCAGCTGCTGCTGCCAGCAAGCTAATGTGAATTTTTTTCATTTTAATTGGCATATATTTAATTCGTTAATAATTCAATTCGTTAATAATTCAATTAGTTAATAATTCAATTAGTTAATAATTCACAGGCTTGCCGTTTCGTAAGAAAATTGCTGTCGCCACTGCTGTTACCGCTGTGAGCGCTTTGAACGGCTTGCATAGCAGCGCTGTACCCAGCAGGATTGGAAATCAGGCTTGCGAAGGCGGAGCTATGACCCGCAAGCTTGCGCATACGCCTTGACCGCGCCTGCCGAAGTATCATACACTCAGGCGTTTGTAAATGATTGATTGTTAGATAGTTGGGGGGGGGGGGGATACCTGCTTACTGCCCGGCAGCAGGACATAAGACGGACTTCCGTTCGCCGGTGCGCAAGCGGGTTGCTGTGGTGCAAAAAGCAAGTATGCAAAATAGCTCCCATTTTTTTTAGCTGAGGATTAAGAATACCCTATTCGGCGCAAAGGTAAAAAAATTTTTGAAATTTGGCTAAATCTTTTTTTTGTCAAAGAGCATTATTGGCCATTGATAATATGTACTATGCACTTTTTATTTTTAATAGATGCCTTTCCTTTTTTTTGTCATGTACTTAACTTTTTCTTCAAAAAAATATGGACAGGTAGCATTAGCGCAAGCCTACCATTTTTTTTCTGCGCATCCGCTTGTAAATATCCTAACTTTCGTGTATGTTTGTGCTCCGATACTATAACCAAAAAATCACAAAAAAAAATCACAAAAAAAATCGCTACATTTTAAGCTATGAACCAGCAAGGACTCCCCGAAAATGCCAGCCGCGAGCTCAAACCCGGCGAGCGCTACGAACCGATAATGTCCCCCAGCAAGACCTACCCCGAAGTCAACGTGTGGTCGGTGAGCTTGGGCGTAATAATGGCCGTCCTGTTCTCGGCCGCCACCGCCTACGTTGGCCTCAAGGTGGGGCACGTTTTTGAGGCCGCCATCCCCATCGCCATCATAGCGCTGGGCTTGTCGAGCGTGGCTAAGCGCAAGGGTGCGCTTGGCGAAAACGTCATCATACAATCCATCGGCTCGGCCTCGGGGGTGATTGTGGCGGGCGCCATATTCACGCTGCCCGCGCTGTACATTTTGCAGGCCAAGTACCCCGAGCTCGCCGTTAGCTTTTGGCAAATATTCTTCAGCTCGCTGCTGGGCGGATGCCTGGGGATTCTGTTTCTCATTCCTTTTCGCAAGTATTTTGTGAGCGATATGCACGGCAAGTACCCGTTTCCCGAGGCAACCGCCACCACGCAGGTGCTTGCCAGCAAGTCCCAGAGCGGAGGGCAGGCAAAGCTGCTCGTAGTAAGCGGCCTCATCGGTGGCCTGTACGACTTTGTGGTGGCCACCTTTGGCGCGTGGAGCGAGGTGTTCAGCAGCCGCGTGCTGGCGGCGGGCGCGGCGCTGGCCGACAAAGCCAAGGTGGTATTCAAAATCAACCTGAGCGCCGTTGTGCTCGGGTTTGGCTACATTGTGGGGCTAAAGTACGCCGCCATTATCTGCGCCGGCTCGTTCGTAGCGTGGTATGTATTTATCCCTTTGCTGGCCTACTTTGCCGACGGGCAAACCGTTGCCGTAGGCGCCGGCGTGGTAAAGCTGCTGGGCGATATGTCCCCCGAAGAAATTTTTCGCACCTACGTGCGCAGCGTCGGCATAGGCGGCATTGCCATGGCGGGCATTATCGGCATTATTCGCTCGGCGGGCGTCATCAAGTCGGCTGTGGCGCTGGCTGCCGGAGAGCTCACCGGAAAAAGCAGCGCCGCGCCGGTCGGCAAGCGCACGCAGCGCGATTTGCCCATGAAGGTGGTAGCGCTGGGAGCGCTGGCCTGCCTGCTGCTGGCGCTTGTCTTTTTTTACTTTGGCGTAATCCACAACCTCGCGTACGCCCTCATTGGCCTGCTGGTGGTGGCGCTCATCGCGTTCCTGTTCACCACCGTTGCCGCCAACGCCATTGCCATTGTGGGCACTAACCCCGTGAGCGGAATGACGCTGATGACGCTGATACTTGCATCGCTAATTTTGGCCGGTGCTGGCCTGTCGGGTGTACCGGGCATGGCTGCCGCCCTCATCATTGGCGGAGTAGTGTGCACCGCCCTCTCCATGGCGGGCGGCTTTATCACCGACCTTAAAGTTGGCTACTGGCTTGGCGCTACCCCCTACAAGCAGCAATCGCTCAAATTTTTGGGAACGCTCGTATCGGCGGCAACCGTTGGCGGGGTGATGATAGTGCTCAACAAAACCTACGGCTTTACGGGCGAAGGAGCGCTGATAGCACCTCAGGCCAACGCTATGGCAGCCGTCATAGAGCCGCTCATGAGCGGCCAGCAGGTACCGTGGCTGCTCTACGCCGCCGGCGCCATGCTTGCGCTCATCCTTACCATGGTTGGTATTCCGGCGCTTGCGTTTGCGCTGGGCATGTTCATTCCGCTGGAGCTGAACACCCCGCTGCTGGTGGGCGGGCTGGTGAGCTGGTACGTGCGCACCGGAAGCAAAAGCGCTGCCCTCAACCAAGCCCGCAGCGAGCAGGGAACGCTCATTGCCTCGGGCTTCATTGCCGGCGGAGCGCTCTTTGGCGTTCTGAGCGCCCTGCTGAAGTACTTAGGGGTTAGCTACGTAAATGCCTCGTGGGTAGCGTCGCATCAGGCCGAAACGTTAGGGTTGGTAATGTACGTTGCCCTAATCGCCTACTTTATGTGGAGCTGCCTCAGAAAACCTAAAAATTATTAGCTAAAAAAATCACCTCACCACATTGTTTTTATCAATTAAGCTGTTACCTTTGCTCTCGCAGAGATATGCACTTTGATGTCTAAGCAGATATCTAAGCAGATGTCTAAACTCGAAACTCTTTAAAATTGCTCATGGACGATTTTGAAAAACACAATGGCGAAAGGTTGGAAAACCCGTTCTCCAAGCCTGTAAAAGCAGGCAAACGTACATACTTTTTCGACGTGAAGGTTACGCGCGAGGGCGAGCAGTACCTTACCATTACCGAAAGCAAAAGGCAGATAGACAGGGGTGGTAAATTTTTTTACGAGAAGCATAAAATCTTTCTCTATCAGGAAGATTTTGAAAATTTTCTTGCGGGCTTGAACGAAGCCCTGGACTACGTTGCAGATAGCAACGCCTCAGCAGCAACATTCGGCTTTGCGCCGGAAGACGAAGCCCGCTTCTCCGACGTTAACTTCGACGAGTTGGGAGAAAAGTAGCAGAATTTACACAGAATTCGCCCAGAGAGGGTTTACTCAAAGTTCATTCCCCCTTTTTTAAGTATCCCATCCAACTCCTCGTCCGACAGGCGCGCAACATTTGTTACAACCTCCTGCGGGCTTATAAAATCGCCCAACGCATTGCTGGCATCTTTTGCGCTGTGTATAACAGCAACAGGCGAAAGGGTAATCGGCGCAAGGATGAGCATTTTTGCGTACTTTCCGGAAAACTCCAGCTGCTCTACTACTGCGTCCAGCGCTTTGCTTGCCAGCTTTAGCTCCTCGCGCAGCAGGTGCTGCTCGGTTGTATTCCACGCCTCCCCCGACAGCGTTATCAGCGCAGCAAAGTAGCGTACCTTGTTGCCCTCGCCGCCCATGCCGCTTGCCACCACCGCATGGTGCTCGCCAAGCAGCGCCGATTCGAGGTTGGTGCGGCACTGGTACACGCACATTGATACAAAACCTTTGACGTCGTCGGGGCAATTTTTTTCGTACTGCTCAAGCTCGCGCAGCATATCTACCTCCTCGGAGCTCGAAAGCCACGCCAGCATACGCTTGCGGTAGTCTAAGGGTAGGTTGAGGTTAAAAGCATTTTCTTTGGGAATAACCGCCAGCGCCTCGGCGTTACGCCCCTGAAAAACCTCGGAAAGCAACTCAAAATACTCCATCTGTATCTTCATATCAACCTGAAGATTAATGACTTTTACCTTATGTGGGTAGCGCTGAAAAAAATCCATCGGGTTGCTGCTATTTTCGTAAATATACGGCATGAACTGTTTTTTTTATGTTTTCAACGCGTAAAGGTATAAAGTTTTTTTGCAATAAGGATAACAAACAGCCCCAAAATCATTTATTTTTATCTCAACGCTCAGGTCAACAGCCCGAATTAAGAGCTAAGAAGCTGAAAGAGCGCAAGCGTCCGCGCAAAACGTTGCCAAAAGAATTGCCCAAAATTCAAGATTAGATATTACCTTTGCAGCTATGCAAGTACACCAGTTTCCCAACATACCCTCGTCGATTGGAGCGCTTGCCGCTACCACCGGATTCTTCGACGGCGTGCACTGCGGCCACGCCGCTGTGCTGCACAGGCTAACGCAGGCGGCCTCGGAAATCGGGCTGCCCTCGTGCGTAATCACCTACGACCCTCACCCGCGCGTTGTGCTGGGCCGGGACAGCGGCCTGAAGCTGCTTTGCAGCAGCGAAGAAAAGCGCCGGCTGCTGGCCTCGCACGGCGTAGACCACCTGATAGCGATACCCTTTACCAAATCGCTGGCAAATATGCAGCCCGACGACTTTTTTGAGCAGTACCTCGTGAACGCGCTGCACGTAAGAGCGCTGGTGGTTGGATTTGACCACAACATGGGAAAAAACGCGCTCGGAGATTTTGCAAAAATAAAGTCGCTGGGCGAAAAGCACCATGTTCCGGTACACCAAGTTGCCCCGTACGTGCAGGAGGTTGCTGCGGTGAGCTCAACAAAAATTCGCAGCGCGCTGCAGGACGGCAACATTGCCGCCGCCAACAAAATGCTGGGCTACCCCTACGCGCTTAGCGGCACAGTGTGCAGCGGTATGCGCATAGGGCGCACAATCGGCTACCCCACCGCCAACATCCGCCTTGCCTGTGCGCAAAAGATGCTGCCCAGGGACGGCGCCTACGCCGTGCGCATTTTGCGGGGCAGCGCGCAGCACAGCGGCATGCTCAACATCGGCACGCGCAACACGCTTAGCCACCCCACTGCGCTGAGCATAGAAGCCCATATCTTCGATTTCTCGCAAGATATTTACGGAGGCAGCCTCACCGTACACTTCGTAGCCAAGCTGCGCGATGTGCAAAAAATAGGCTCGGTAAGCGAGCTCAAAAAGCAGCTCGAGGCAGACGAGGCAAATGCAAGGAAAATATTGGCCATGTAGCAAATTTTCGGATATTTCTTTGCCGCGGCTGTGAGTGGCATAAGTAAAACCTTATTTGTCTTTAACAGCAACCTTAGTAGCGCGAAAAACATGGCGGCACGGGTGTATTTCAAATTGTCGCTTTTGCTCATTCCGTAGGAATGAATCGCTCGGTAGAAAAGGCAACGTTCCGGTGGCTGTTGGCATCCCGGAGGGATGCCAAAGAGGGACGCCATTCGTGTTCTCTACCGAGCGATAATCCCTACGGGATTATTTAAAGCGACAATTTGAAATACACCCAAATGTGGCTAAATCTTTTTTTCAGAACATTTGCCGTGAAGCGTTTCCGATTTAAAACTTTTTTTTATCTTTGCAACCTTGCTACAAGCCATTGGAGCTTGCAACGTTGATTAAACTTCTAACGCCTGAAATCTAAAAATGGAGAAAGGTAAACCATCGTTCCGCCTGATTTGGGGAGTGTTTATGTCGCTCGCCTACGTAGGTATTGCCTACCTTGTGCTGTTTACGCCGGTGCTTATTCGCTACAACGAAAACAACGATAAGGAAAATGACAAAAATTTGCTGATACGTATTATTTTTGGAGTAATTATGCTTGCCTACGGCGCTATGCGCGGCTACAGGGTGTATAAATCGGCTGCGGGCAGCGCAAATTTAATGCGTGATAATGAATAAAAACAGTGAGCGTGATGAGTAGAATTTTAATTTTTATATGTATTTTTGCGGTTTGTGCGGGCTGCAACCGAAAAAAAATCACCCGTACGGATACGCCTACAAGCGGTGTCGCTACGCTGGTAAGCGACGACTGCTACGGCAACATAGCGCAGGAGGAGGTGGATGTTTTTGAGGCGCTCAACCAAAAAGCATTTTTGCTGCCCATCTACACCAGCGAAAGAGAAGCGGTGGAGCTGCTGCTGCAAGACAGCGTGAGGCTTGCCATCCTTGCGCGGGACTTGACCGAGGCCGAAAAGCAGAGGATTACCGCCGGCAACAGGCAGCTGGCGCCGCGGTCGCAGAAAATAGGCGTTGACGGCATAGCGCTTATTGTGCACAGGAGTAATCAGGACACGCTCATCAGCCTCCAAACGCTGCGCGATGTGATGACGGGCAAGGTAACCTCGTGGAAGCAGCTCAACGCCTCGTCGAAGCTGGGCGAGATACTTGTGGTGTTCGACAATCCGACCTCCAGCACGGTGCACTTCATAAGAGATTCGGTGTGCCGCGAGCCGCTGGCCGACAACCGGCTGCACGCCATGAAGAACAATCAGGCTGTGCTGGACTACGTTATCCAAACCCCCAACGCGCTTGGCATTATTGGCGTTAACTGGATTAGCAATCCGCACGATTCTACCCAGCTAAGCTTCAACAGCCGGATACGGGTTATGGCGGTCAGCAGAACGCACCCTGCCACGTACAGCAGCAGCTACAAGCCCTACCCTGCCTACCTGTACCTGCGCAGCTACCCGCTTACGCGCGACGTATACGTGGCGCTTACCGATTTGAGGGGAACGCTCCTGTCGGGCTTCACCAACTTCCTGGCAAGCGACCGCGGGCAGCGCATTATCCTCAAATCGGGGCTGGTGCCGGCTACCAAGCCGCTACGGACAGTGCAGATAAAGGAGCATTTTTGAGTTCAGGCTACAAATTTCAGGCTATAAATTATAAGTTCCAAATTACAATTAATCTCAATCTTTATCACATCAAAAAAAAATGAAAAAAAATGAAAAAACACCTTATTAGCGTATGTCTCGGCGTGCTGCTTGGACCGGCAGCGTTTGCCCAAAACCTCGGCGTAGATTACTTTCTCACCGGACAGCTTGACAAAGCAAAAGAAATTTTTGAAAGCAGGTTAGATGAAGACCCTGCGGAATCGAACTACTACCTCGGCGAAATTGCCTACGCGAGGGGCGATACCGTGCAGGCAAGAAGCTACTACGAAAAAGGCTTGGCCGCCAACCCCGAATACCCGCTCAACAAGGTTGGGCTGGCAAAATTTTTGCTGAAAGCCGACCAAAAAATCGGCATCAAGGCGCTGACGGACATTTCAAAGGAGAAGGAAAGTAAGAAAAATGTTGAGGTTTTGATAGCCATTGCAAAGGTGTACTACGATGCCGGCATACCGGCTATGTACGAAAAAGCGCTCAGCAGCGCAGAAAAAGCGGGCAAAAATTCCCCGCTGGTGCCCATGCTGCGCGGCGATATTCTGAAGAGTAAGGACAACGTTGGCGGAGCTGCCGGAGAGTACGAGCAGGCCATAAACCTCAACGCCAATTACCTTGTGCCCTACATCAAGGCAGCGCAAATCTACGCCGACATCAACCCCAGCTTTGCCATAGAGCGGCTGGCTACCGTGATAGAGATAGACTCTACCTATCCGCTGACGAACAGGTATCTGGCACGGGCTTTCTACAACGTAGGCCACTACGCCCGCGCCATAGCCATACACGAAAAATCTTTCAACATCAACGTGAGCAGCGTTGGCGAGCTGACCGATTACGCCGCCGCGCTCTTCTTCTCCCAGCGCTACGACGAGGCGGCAACGCTAATTGACAAGGGGCTTCAGCGGGATGCGCTCAACTTTGTTTTGAACAGGCTGAGAATGTACAGCGCGCTGGAGACGCAGGATTACGCCGGCGGTCTGCCCATAGCAGAAAAATTCTTCTCCCTGCCGCTCGAAAATAACAAGTATATCCCCCGCGATTATACCACCTATGGAGATTTTCTTGCATTTAATAAGATGGTTGATAAGTCAGCAGAGCAGTACGCCAAGGCTATTGAAGCCTCACCGGAGAAGCTGGAGCTGTACAAAAAAATCGGCGACCAGCTCAACAAGGCCGGATATCCGGGCGTTGGCGCCGACTACTACAACATGCACATTGAAGGTATGGATGGGCAGGCAGACACAAAAGACTACTACACCATGGGCACGTACCTCTACAAGGCTGCCACCACCATTATGCGCGATACTACCGTTGATTCGCTCTACGCAGCCAACAAGGCTAACGAATATCTGGTGAAAGCCGATACAACTTTTGGCGTCATCACAGCGCGTATTCCCGACAATACGCTGGGATTTCTGTACCGGTCGAGGGTCAACGCTTCGCTGGACCCCGAAACCTCCAAAGGCTTAGCCAAGCCGCACTACGAGGCGCTGCTTAACCTTATCTTATCGAAAGAAAACCCCGAGCAAACCTACCGCAGAGAGCTGCTGGAAATTTACCAGTATCTTAGCTACTACTACTACCTGCAATTTGATACCGACGGCAAAGATGAGGATAAGGCGCAGGTACTTGCGTACTGCAATAAAATATTGGAGATAAACCCCAACAACGCAATCGCAAAGCAGCTCGTAGAGCACATAGAAGCCCTTTCGGCAGCACCAGAAACAGGAAAAGCAAAGAAGAAGTAGCCTATAATGCTGTAATTCAGCAGAATTATAAGTGTATAAGTATCCTTAACTTTCTATAAATGTTTCTGTAATACGATAGTTATCAAAGTATTACAGATTTCAGGTTGTAGCTTTACAAAAACGGGATTTTGTTAGATGTAAAAAATTCTTACCTTTGTATCCCGTTTTTGTAAAACATGCGGAAATAGCTCAGTTGGTAGAGCACAACCTTGCCAAGGTTGGGGTCGCGAGTTCGAGTCTCGTTTTCCGCTCTCACATGCAGTAGCAAACCGGCTGTTCAAGGTTTTGAGCAGCCGGTTTGCTGCTATATAGTATTATATTCAATAGACATTTGCGCCGCCCCTGCGAGACGGTGCAAGTGTCTATTGAATTAAAGTATTTCTCATCCCTTGAAGTATGCAAAAAAACGGATATCTACCGGTTTCTCTATGTTTGCTTGGAGCGGCTGCGGCAGCGTGGCTGTACCTTACTGCGCTCACCGGCTGCGCACGCATAGCCCACCCCGGCGGAGGCCCAAAGGATTCGCTCCCTCCCATTCTGCTCAAAACGCAGCCGGAGCAAGGTGCGCTGAACTTCAACAAAAAGCGGGTATCCATCTACTTCAACGAGTACGTGCAGCTCAAGGAAGCCGATAAGCACTTCCTCATGTCGCCGCCTCCCGAAAAGCGCCCGTCGCTCAACATTCGCGGCAAGCGCGTGCAGGTTGACTTTAACAGCCCGCTGCGCGACAGCACTACCTACCTGCTCGACTTTGGCACTTCCATTGTCGACAACAACGAGGGCAACCCCTACGACCCCTACCGCTTTTCGTTCTCCACCGGCGCGTGGCTCGACACGCTGAGCGTTGAAGGGCTGGCGCTCGACGCATACACCGACCAGCCTGCGAGCAACGTGCTGGTGTACCTCTACGAAAATATGGAGGATAGCGTGGTGCTAAAGCAGCGCCCCGACAACGTTACCCGCCCCAACGAAAAAGGTGTGTTTCTGGCAAGCAACCTGAAAGGCAAACCCTACAAAATGCTGGCCATAGCCGACGGCAACAAAAATTACCGGTACGACATAGGGCAGGAAGCCATCGGGTTTCTCGACATTGCGGTAGAGCCTGTCCCGCTGCTGCAGTGGCACGATGATGATTCTTTGGGGCACCACCACGAGGAGCATGACCTGAAGCTGGTGCTGCGCATGTTTACCGAGGACTTCGCAACGCAGTACCTCATCTCGTGCGAGCGTACGCAGCAGCGGGCGCTCAAGTTTACTTTCAACGCGCCTTTTCCTGCCATTGACAGCCTTACCATCGACAGCGTAGATGTGTCAACGCTCGTGCCGGAGTATAGCGCCAAGCGCGATACCATTACCTACTGGTTTGCCGATACGGCGGCGCGCGTTCCCGACACCATGCAGCTACGCTTTACGTACCTCAAAACGGATACGCTCGGCCAGCTAAGCCCTTTTGCGGAAAAGCGACGGCTGATTTTTACCGATAAAAAAAAGCAGGATACTCCCGATAAGGACAAAAAAGAAAAATCGTCGGGTATAGGCGGGCTGTTCAACCGCCTTATAGGTAGCGAAGAAGCTGTTGATACAACCCCCCAAAAGCCCGCCCACTGGACGCTAAAGCCAAACTTCGGTACCGCTTCCGCCAGCCCGATAGGGAGCGCCTCGCTCTCCTTCGACGCGCTGCCGGTGGTGCTAAACCCCGACCTGATAAAGCTTGAGGAGCTGCAGGTAAATCCGCGAACCAAAGATTCGTCGTACATCAACGTGAGCTTCTCGCTGGTGCGCGATTCGGTCAGGCTGCGCCGCTACAGCGTTGTTGCCGGCTGGAAAGAGATGACAACCTACCGCTACATGATGCTGCCCTCCGCTTACTGGGATGTTTACGCGCAAACCAACGACACCATGCGGGGAACTTTCACAACGGTAAACCCCGACAACATGTCGAAGCTGACGCTCAACTTCACCCAAACCGAGGGTAGCGCCTACGTGGTGCAGCTCACCGACGCAAAAGGTCAGGCCATAGTCCGCCAATTGCTGCTGAGCGAAGACAAAAAAATGGTATTCCTTTACATCACCCCGGGTACCTACTGCATCCGCGTAATCAAGGACGATAACGGCAACGGCAAGTGGGATACGGGGAATTACTTCGAGCATATTCAGCCGGAGTACGCCACATTTTTGAGAGAAGACCCCGAAAAAACAACCTTTGAGCTGAAGCAGGGCTGGGATGTAGAGCTGGATGTGGACTTGAAAAACCTGTTTCCGGATAAAAGTAGCGATTAGTAACCTTTTTGAATTTTTGGCTGTATTTTGTTTCGTAAAATTTTCATACTATCCTTGGCGCTTTACTTTGCAGGCAGCGCAACCGCTTACGCCGAAATGTACGTTGGCGCGCGCTACGGCGCAGGGCTGACAATGCTGTACTTTATGCCGCATCAGGACGAAAAAAAAGGAGTAACGCCCGTTAACGCCTCGCTGCTGTTCGGCTACTGCAACAGCGAAGCGCAGGGTTACGAGCAGTACATGAATTTGATGATAGAATTTGGCTACTCCGAGCGAAGCTACTCAATGAGCACTCGCCCCATCGTTAGCGAAGATACAACTGCGGGAGCAGTAACAACGCGCAGGTCGCAGGTGCTGGAGCTGCCTCTGGTAATGCAGGCTCGCATCCCGCTGTACAGGCAATTCAGCCTGCTGATAACCGGCGTGGCGTATGGAGCGTACTACCTCAGAAATACGCAGAAGTACGAAGCCGGCGGAAAGCAGGTAAGCGAAACATTTTTATACGACAATTTCAACGGATTTGAGTACGGCGTGGGAGGCGGCCTTGGCTTTGGCCTGAACGCCGGTAAAACCAGCTTTTCGCTTGACGCGCGGTACATGGCAAGCATGTCGTACCTCTATAAGCCAACCATCAGCCCAGAGCGATTTTTGTACGAATCCATGCCAATGCAGATAATTATCTCATTCAGCGTAACGCGAAAAATCTTTTAGAAGTATAAAAAACTCTACTGCACCCGAACAGCAAAAATGAAGCATATAAGATAGGGTGCATTTCAAATTGTCGCTTTAAATAATCCCGTAGGGATTATTTAGCAATGACGAATAAACAAGATATAACTGTTAACAGTGTCATCCCATAGAGACCTCACCCCCGGCCCCTCTCCGAAGGAGAGGGGAGGCTTACGCCAAATATCGTGTCCCTCTCCCCTCTCCTTCGGAGGCCGTGTGAAAAAGCGGTCGTTCCCAACGCCGGAGGC
>JAISGH010000239.1 GCA_031263185.1 Prevotellaceae bacterium
CTGCGCAACGCTCAGCAGCTGCGTTTGCCACCCCACGGTGTAAGGGCGCGAAATGGTTTGCCCGCCGCCAATGGGAAGCGCACGGTCGTCGTAGGCAATTTTATCAAGCCCGCTCTCCAGAAAGAAATGTCGCGGGACGTTACCCATGGCCGCAAGCACTCGCTCGTCACTCACTCCCTTAGCGTGCAGCGCTTTCAGCAACCTCTGGCGTAGCCCCTTATGTTGAAATGAATCAAGCAGCATACCACTTTTCAGGTGCAAAATTTAGCGTAAAGATACGGCTAAGTTGCCAAATTTACGGCATCTGCTAAGCTACTTTTCGTTATGTAGATAAATCATAGCCAGCTTATTTTCAGATATTTATAGCAAAAGTTAATTGCTTGTTAATAAAAAGGTTGACAAGGTAGCCTTGCGTTGGCTACTTTTGCATAATTAAAACTCAACACTTTGTATAATTAAAATCCAACACCATGAAAGCTTTATTGCTGAACTTCGCCGACGAAGAGGAAGAATTTACGCGCTGCCTGCAGCGCCTTGGCTGCACGGTAACGCTCAACCCTGCGTGGGAGCAAGGCGTTGACGCAGCGTTTGTGCATACGCTACGATCGCTGAGCGAGGTAAGCCCGTACATACATGCTCTTTGCCACCTGTTTGTGCAGCGCCACACGCTGTCGCCGGAGGGACTTTTGCAGCTGGAGAAGCTGGTTGCCGAAGCCGGCGTAAAGCTGCAATTCTCGGCCTTGCCGCTGTACGAGTGGCGTATTTTCGACGCGAAGCTGCTGGTGGGCGAGGTGAAGTTTGTGCAGGTGTATAGCGATTTTGAATATGACAAACCTTTGTCGGCAAAAGATTTGTGCGCCGAAGCGCTGGCCGTGGCAGGCGTCGTAAAAGCAAAGCTAAGCAAGGCCGAAAGGCTGCGCGCCACCGTTCCGCACAGCGCCAACCTGCTCGGACTTCGCACCGATTTTGTCAACGCAGCCTCCGCCTACTTCTGGCTTAGCAGCGCGGCTTTTTCGGCGCGGCGCGAGCTCCGCCTGTTTGGCAGCAGCGGGGTGGCAGCAGTGGATGTGCTCAAGCGCGAGGTAAGCGTCAAAACGCTCGACGGAAAGGCTACCTCTATGCCCTTCTTATCCAAAGCCGAAAGCCGAGAAAGGGAGATAGCCGACTTTGCTGCCGCCCTGCACGGCAAAGAGCAACCCGCCATTTCTGCCGCCGAGGCAACCGTTCAGCAGGAAATTGTGCAGCGCTCGCAGCTTGGGATAGCGCAGGATTTAGGAATGTGAAATGAGCGAAATGAACTCCTAATTCACTATTGAGTTCAGGTAAACTTCCAAGTTGGTGTACACGCTGCTTAGCGTTTTTGCGTTTCCGTCGCCGGCGCTGTTGGGGTCAAGGTTGTTGGCGGTTTCCCATGCGTCGGACATTCCGTCGCCGTCGGTATCGGCGGGAGGGGTGAGGCTGCTGTAGGTATCCCAGCCGCCTACGTCGGTTTGCGTGTCAATCAGGCCGGCGCGGGTGCCTCCGCCGCCGGACGCGCGTACCGGCACCAAGCCATTTTGCACCTCGCTCACCACGCGGGTATCGGTGGCGTCGCGGCGAAAGCTGGCGCCGGCCTTTTGCAGCACCAGCGTATAGGCTTCCTCGGCGGTATGCGTTACAATCTCGCCCTTCTCAAACTCGACGGACGATTTCAAGTCGGCCTTGCTCTTGGAGCTTGGGTTGGGCGTTATCCCCACCCAGTTGTCGCTGTTGACGGAGGTGTTTGGCGAGCCGTTTACGTTGAGCATGTAGTTGCCGGCAACGTAGAATTTTCCCCATACGCCCGCCGTCTGGCTGTTTGTGCCGTCGTCGGCGTTGGGCTGGAAGATGCGGGCGGCGTTGGCGGAGCCTGCGCCCGGCTTGTAGTAGTTGCCCACCATGTTGTAGCTTCCGCCTTCGCCGGCGTAGCCGCTGTTGGAGCCCCAATTGTAGATTACGTTGTTGCGAAAGTCAACCAACTCCTTGTCGGGCTGGTTGGAGTAGCGCGACCCGCAGAAGCGGGGGTTGCGGCTGTCGTGGTGCGCCAGCAGGTTGTGGTGAAACGAGGCGCCCTTGCCGCCCCAAATGCCGCCGTAGCCGTGCGCTCCCTTGCCGTGTACGGACACGCGCAGGCTTTCCGAAATAATGCACCACTGCATGGTAAAATTTTCGTTGTCGTAGAACGACGCGCACTCGTCGGTACTCCAGCTCATGGAGCAGTGGTCGATGATGATGTTCCGCTGATTGCGCCCCCACAGGGCATCGTCGGCGGTGTTTTTCTCATCGCCCATGCGGAAGCGCAGGTAGCGGATAATTACGTTATCGGCCTTGACGACTACCGGATAATTTTTGATGCATATCCCGTCGCAGGGGGCCGTTTGTCCGGCAATGGTCAGGTTGGGCTGCGTGATGTTCAGCGCGCTGCTCAGCGCAACGATACCCGACACCTTGAACATCACCGTCCGCGCTCCGCTTTGGCTCACCGCCCAGCGGAGGCTACCCGCTGTGTTGTTGTCCAAAAGATTGGTAACGTATATCACCTTTCCGCCCCGCCCGCCGGTGGCGTACCTCCCAAAGCCTTCGGCGCCGGGAAAAGCGTCGGCGGTTGTTGGCTCGGGAGTTGGGTCAGGGTCGGGGTCAGGCTCCGGATTCGGCGTGGGGACGCTGTCTACGATAGCGGTAATGCTTACCGTTGCCTCGGCTTCTTCTCCGGCTTTGTTGAAGGCTACCACCCTAAATCCGGTAGTGGCGGCGGTGGGCGTAACGGCCTGCGAAAAGGCGTAGCTCGCAGCGCCGGGGTAGCTCGTGCCCAGCGCGGCCTCAGAGTTGCCGCTGACCAAAAAGTACTTCACCGAAATCAGCGCTGTGGCCGACGTTACCGCGCCGCTGATGGCAGCTGCCGTATCGGCAGGCAGGGTGTAGGCGGGCTGGTCGAAAGTAATGGCGGGGGCGCCCTGCTCTGCTTCCGACCCGTTTTTTTTGTCGGAGCAAGCGGTAATGGCTGCCATATAAACGACAGGCAACATACGGAGCAATAGCCGAATTTGTTTTTTATAAACGCTTTTCATAGTTTTTCAAATTTTCCCGGAATAGCTACTTTCAACCCTTGATTCGCATTTTTTGCCATGTACTTAGCGCTACTTTTCAAATAATTTTATACCTTTGTCCATTATGAAAACAGAAGCTGCAAAATTTTTACTTGACGTTGCAAAGTTGCTCATTGGCAGTGTGCTGCTTACCGGAATCATGCGGCGGGATATACCGCCAAGCCTGCTATTCCTTGTGGGCGGCGCTGCAACGGCGCTGTTTATTTCGGCTGCTTTTGTGTTGATATGGTGGCATGATAAAAACAAATAAAAATAAAAGGCTATGGAACTTATCTATTTTATCGGCGCTATGGGCGTTTGCGCTTTGGCCGTGCTTGTATATGCCTGCATTGGCATTTACAGAATGAAGCGCTCCCGTACGCTGTAAGCCCCTTGAGCGTCGGTTAGCGTCTCGCCGGTAGCTTTCATACTGCTAAATCGTAACCTCATTTTTCAGCAACCGTTACCTTAATAAGGTAATGAGGTGTGATATACGCATTAATTCATTGTTACTGAGGTTGTTTTTTCAAAAAAAACAGGTAACAATGAGGTTTCCAGCTGACCCTCGTTTTACCCGTATTCTAACTACCGAGCTGCAAGCTATTCTCGTACCTCATAAGCTGTCAAGAAAGGCTTTTATGTCCTCTCTGGTTTTAAGGGTGGTATATTTTCCCTGCCTCACCTCTTCCTTTGCGAGCTCAAGCTCGGCAAAAAAATCCTCCTTGGTCATCAGCGTATCGTCGTCGGGAGGTACCGCTACGACTTTGTGCAGCTTAAAATCGCTGCTGCTTACGGCTAACATGGCTTTAATTTTTTTGGGTTACGTGCTTACCTGTCCGGCTAAATCAACATTCGCTTTACTTATCTTCATAGTGACCATACGCCGAATGTATGGATACTATTGCTTCGTCTTTTTTAATTCTGTAAACAAGGCGATGCTTTTGCGTTATACGCCTCAACCATCGATTTTCATCAAGGCGCTCAGGGTGTCCCGTCCCTATTTCAGGGTGTTCCTCTAACTCTAAGACAAGCACCTCAAGTTTTTTATAGGCTTGAGGCTCTGAAAATCTTAGCTTGTCAATACCCTTTTCTGCATCCCTTAATAATGCGAACATCGTACTTCATTATCTACTAAAAAAGGCTTTTATTTCCTCTTTGGATTTAAGAGTAATATATTCCCCCCGCCTCTCCTGCTCTTCTGCGCGCTCAATTTTGGCAAAAAATTCTTCCTTGGTCATCAGCGTATCGTCGTTGGGAGGTACCGCTACGACTTTGTACTGCCGGTTCTTTGCTCTTTTAATAACAATCTCTGCGCCCTCATCCAGCATATCAAAATAGGCGCTTTGGCGCTGCATAAAATCTCTACTACTTACGGCTAACATGGCTTTAATTTTTTTTGGTTACGTGCTTGCCTGTCCGGCGAAATCAACATTCGCTACAAATGTAGCAAACTTTTTACTTCCGGCTGCATTTTGCAGGGATTTTTCTCTCCTTACCGATTTCGATTTACAGAATTACAGAATTTTTACAGAATTTACAGAATACCGAAAATTAAAAAAATCTCTCTCCGCTCCTGCCACTCTTACGGCGCTTGGATAACGAGAAAACCCTGACAGGGGAAGCAATCCCCCGTCAGGGTTTCAGACATCGGGTTAATACTCTACTTTTACCAAGTAAAAATTGACCGAACTGTTTGTTGAATATAAAAACAACGTTTTCGCATCTCCCGTATAGGAAATCTCTGTTTGGGCAATTTGTTCCGTACTTACTACAGAAGAAGGATTGCTAATAACGCTCGTTCCGTCGTTCAATGCAAAAGCACGAGCTTCGCTATTACTGTTACTTCTGTGGTAAACAGTAATCTTACAATTTCCTGTTACGTCAAACTTTAGGGTACGTCTCGGGTCTGTAATATTACCGCCACCTTCAGTCGCCACACGATAGGTAAAGGTATAGTTACCGTCAGCTGAACTTTCTGATTCGATCGTGTTATACGTTAATTGATAATTACTACTTCCAACAAACGTCATCCCATCAATGGATGGAAGTTCTGATACTATCGACTTTGAGCCTACGTATGAGGATAGCGCCGATGTAAACGTACTACTTGAGAAATTCCACTCCTTAATCACGCTTACCGGGGGTTCGGGTTCTGTAATAGTTTCACCTTCGGCTTTGCGCACTACTTTCACCGTGTAGGTTTGGGTTGTGCCATCTTCGGCGGTTACGGTAATGGTGGCGGGGGTATTGTCGCCGTCCTGCAAGTCCACGGTTACGGGGTCGCTCACGGTGGCAGCCTCGTGGTTGGCCGTGCCGGTAACGGTAACGCTGCTTACCTCGTTGAGCACCGTATCGGTGTAGCTGTACACGGTGGGGCTAAACGCCGGAACGAGAAGGCCGTCGCCGCTCACCGTAAGGGCTTTGAGGGTGGCGTCGGCGCTGATGTCAGCGCGGGTTACGGTGATGGTGTAGGTCTTTACGGAGAGGTCTTCGGCAAGCACCACTATGGGTATTTCGTTATCGCCTACCTGCAGCAGGAACTCCTTCCCGATGTTGCCTACGGTGGCAAACTTGTGGTTGGCCGTGCCCGTAACGGTAATGCTGCCTACGCTATTGCCTACCGCAAGGGTATAGCTGGTGGCGCTGGCGCTAAACGCCGGCAAGAGCGTACCTGCGCTTACCGAGAGGGTTTTCAGGTCGGCATCGGCGCTGGCGGTTTGGTTGCGCTTGACTTTTATGGTGTAGGTTCGCTCGCTTACGCTATCCTCCGATGTTACCTTCACGGGGAACTCTACCGAATCTTTGGCGGTAAAAGCTTGCTTGCCTGCCCCCGCTACGGTTTGCCCCGGGTGGCCTTTGTCGAAGGTAATCTCCACCTCGGCGGCGCTCTTGGGTACGGTTACCTCGTAGGCCGTTACTTCGGGGTCAAAAGCGGGCGATAGCGTTTCGCCGGTTACGGCAAGAGCTTTCAGGTCGGTGGTAGCGTCGAGCGGGATGGATACTCCGCCTACGGTGAGTATCACCGCATAGATGCGTATTCCGCCGCTGGTGGAGTAAATGTAGAGGTCTGTGTTGGCTTCTACGTTGACGTTAAGGGAGATTGGCGAGGCGCTTGAAGCAGTGGTTGCCACTTCCGCCAGCGTACTTCCTGCGGCATCGACAACTCTACAGATTCGTCCGGCGTCACCGTTTGACTGCGTCCACACGGTGAGCACTCCTGACTTTGGTACCTTGAGGTGCAGGTATCGCGAGGTGAGGCTACCTGCGCCGCCCGTTTGTACCCAGCGGGTAAAGGTATATTCATCTGCCGTTGCCGTACCTGTGGCAAAGGTCATGGTGCTTGTTCCCGTAGCTACGTCCAGCCCATTTACCGTATAGGATGATCCGGCCGCCAAAGTTCCGGTGGGGATTTCGTTAAACGCCGTATCCGAAAAGTTCCATTCGGTGATTTCGGGTGGCGGCGGCGGGACGGTGGCAAAGGTAACTACCGTCCACTTGGAGGCGGGAATTTTGTCGCTCACGGCTTGTATGCGCACGGCGTACTCTACATCTTCGTCCAAGCCGGTGTAGGCAAATAAGGTTTCCTCTACTTCGTTGGTTTGCACGGCGGCTTCCGCAAAGGTCTTATCTTTATAGAGCTCCAGCATGTATCCGGTAGCGTTGGTTACCTCGCCCCACGTTACGGTGGCGTTGGTTATGTTGCTCACGGCAACGCTCACCTCTGTGGGCGAAAAGAGCTGTGAGTACGCAGGGTCTATAAGCTCCTCCATCGGCTCCTTGCAGGCGGTGAGGCCAAGCAGGAGGGCGGCGGAAATTATGGCTATTTTTTTCATAATGCTGTTGTTTTTATACGTTTTTAATTTATTTTAATGCTTAGTTAAATACAGGATCGTTGTCGAGCTTACCGTTGCTGTTGTCGAGGTAGTACTGCCAAACCGGCCAGTAAGGTTGCTTACTTGGGTCGTCGCGTACGCAGAGCCTGTCCCAGTAAGGGCGAGCGTCCGAGTCGCCGGACACCTTTCGCTCTGTGGGCGACGCCGGCTTTAGGGTAGTTGTATCGCTACCTGTTATCTTTTCGAGCTTCGGGAATATCCATGAGGCGTCTGTGGGCGGGTTGTTTTCGCCGCGCTCAAGGCCGTAAAACTCTATAAATTCGCCACCAGACTTGTTTCTCCAGTAAACTTTAGCCGGAACATCGGCGTACTGCGCTTCGCGTTTTTGGAGGTTTTGGAGGTCGGTTTTATTTTCCGCCATTTTTGTGGTGAGCAAATTCCAGCGGATAAGGTCGTCCTTGCGGAGCATTTCGCCGCAGAACTCAAGGGCGCGCTCGTCCACAATGGCGTTAAAGAAAGCCTCTTTGCCTGCTGTAGCCGTGCTCATGTAGGCGCTTACCTTTTCGGGGTTGTTTGGGTAGGCTCGCTCGCGCACTTGCTGCAGGTAGGGCGTTGCCGCGCCGGGTCCGTCGATTTCGTTGATGGCTTCGGCGGCCATGAGCAGCACTTCGGCGTAGCGCATGTAGAGGTAGTTCAGGCCGTCGTCGTTGGTGGACGTTACCCTGCGGTTGAGCCACTCGTAGCGGTACTTCCCAAAGTAGTACTTGCTGTTTCCGTTGTTAAGCGTCTGCTGGCCTTCGTACCAAAAGTAGGGAACGACGGATACATCGCGGCGCACATCCTCCTTTTCGTACTTGTAGAACATGATTGGGTTTGGGCCGTTGGTGCCGCCTTTGGCCTGACCGGTGTACTTGTCGGTTTGCTCGTGGAAAACGCCAAGGTCAAAAATCACGCGCCCGCGCCCGTCGGCAAACGGCAGCTCCCAAAGGGTTTCGTTACCGGCTACGTAGGTTTCGGCGTGTACTGCCCTGAAAACAGCCTCGTAGCCGCCGGGTTGCAGCTTGGCATGTCCGCTGTTGATTACGTCGAGGCACTCCTGCTTGGCGATGGCGTACATTTTGTTTCGCTCCAAATCGGGGTCGGCGCTCAGGCGGAGGGTTGTTTCGCCCTTGTGCAGGGCGTACCCTCCGGCCATAAGGGCAACGCGCGCCCGCAGGCCTTTCACAAAGCACTTGTTGATGCGCTCTGTTGATACGGTAAATCGGTTTTCGTTGGGCCATCCCACCAGCGTGGCAGCCTCTTCGAGGTCAATCAGCAGCTGCTTGAGCACCACGTCGCGGTCATCTCGGGGCATGTAGGCTGTTTCGGAGGTTATCGGCTCAAAGCGGGCGGGCACGTTTCCCCAAGCTTTCAGGAGGTCGGCGTAAAGGACAGCGCGGAGGGTGAGTATCTCGCCGAGCACTTGCGCCAGCTCGGCGTCGTTTTCCACATCGCCGTAAGTGCGCAGCCCGCGGATGGCAAGGTTTGCGCGCTCAATGCCTTCGTAAGATTTTGCCCAAATGTTGTTGTCTGTGTTCATTTGGCCGTTGCTCAGGTCGGTGCTATAGTTCACCAGCCGCTCCTTTTCGGTTGTACCGTCGGTAAGCTTGGCGCCCAGCCCGTTTTGCACCTCAACGTCGGTATTCATGCCGTAGAACAGCAGGTAGCGTCCTCGATAGGAGTTGGTTTCGGCAAACGACTGCAGCACTCCCGGTATAGCTCTTTCGGCGTAGGCGGGGGTGGAGAATATCACCGATTCGTCCAGCGACGACTTGGTGGGCGCTTCCAAAAAATCCTCTGCGCAGGCGCTTAGCAGCAGTAGCAGCGCCATTGTGGTTGTTGTGAGAAATGTATTTTTCATATCTGTATATTTTTTTAGATGTTAAAAGGTAAGGTTAACGCCAAAAACGATTTGTCGGCTTCGCGGATACGCCGCGTAGTCCACGCCGGGAGTGTAGGACACCTTGCGGCGGGTAGAAACTTCGGGGTCAAAGCCGCTGTAGTTTGTCCATATAAACACGTTGTATGCCGTGCAGTAAAAGCGCAGGTTTTGCACCCGTATCCGCTGCGTGAGCGCCTGCGGCAGGGTGTACCCCAGCGTAAGGGTGTTGAGGCGCAGGAACGAGCCGTCCTCCACCGCCCAGTCGGAGAATACAAACCGCTGCATGTAGGGCGACCAGAGGGTAGTGTTGGCGTTCATGGCGGCCAGCCTGTCGGGGTCGTTCACCAGCTGGCCTGTTTCGAGGTCGAGGTTTGTCCAGCGTTCGCCCTGCTCCATGACGTCAATCATGTTGCGCGAATGGTACTTGCTGGTGGAGGTGTACTCAATCTTGTTGGCGTTGTAAATGTTGTTGCCGTAGCTCCAGTTGAACGCCGCAGCAAGGTCAAAGCCGTATGCGTATGCGTTGATGCTCAATCCGCCGGTATGCAGCGGGTTGGCGTTGCCTATTACCTCGCGGTCTTTTTGGTCTGTCGAAACCATGCCATCTCCGTCCAAATCCTTTAGCTTCATGCTTCCGGGCCGCAGGGTACCCACCACCGGCGAGCTGTTTGCCACGCCGTCGTTGAGCTCCCATCCCTTAGCGGGGTCGTAGGGTTTGAAGTCCGATACTTCGTACCGTCCGTCGCTGCGGTATCCTACCATTTCGCCTACCTGCCCGCCTACAGCCACGAGGAAATCGCTGCCGATTTCGGTAGATGCCCATCCCGTTTCGCCCATGAAGTCTTCCATCATGCCCAGCGAGTTGATTTTATTTTTGTTGAAGCCGATGTTGGCGCTCACGGTAAGGCCATACTTTTCTTTTTGCAGAATAACGCCGTTGAGGGTAAGCTCCACGCCCGTGTTTTGCGTTTCGCCCATGTTGCGGTACTGATTGTCGTAGCCTGTGCCGCCCACGGGGAAGAGGATGAGCAGGTCGGTGGTGGTGTTGAGGTAAACCTCCGCCGTACCGCCAAGCCGCCCGTTCAGGAGCGAAAAGTCAAGCCCTGCGTTGCGGGTAACGGTAGTTTCCCAGGTCAGGTCGGGGTTGGCCATCGTTTTGGACGGCGCCCAGTAGCTGTTGTAGGCGTTAATCGACGTTGTGGTAGAGCTCGAGTACGACTGCGCCATTTGCCCTGCGGGGATGTTGTTGTTGCCGGCCGTACCGTAGCTTGCGCGAAGCTTCAAGTCGCTCAGCCACGATTTGGCAGGCTCCAAAAATCCCTCCTCAGAAATGCGCCACGCCACCGCCGCCGATGGGAAGTATCCCCAGCGGTTTCCTTCAGAAAACTTGCTGGAGCCGTCGGCGCGGAAGGTAGCGTTGAACAGGTACTTTCCTTTGTAGCTGTAGCTCAAGCGCCCGAAGTAGGAGAGCAGCTTGTCGTCGGGCGAGAAGTTGTTGTTTGTCGACAGAGCATTTCCCTGCGTCGAAAGGCGCCGCGCCAAGTCGAAGGTAAAGCTGGGGTCGAAGCCTGTAACCTCTGAGGTCAGAGTTTCGTTGGTGGTGTAAATCACCTCCTGCCCGGCCAGCAGGCTAAGGCTGTGGTCTTCGGGCAGCCACTTTTGGAGGTCGATGTTCAGCGTGTTGGTGTTGCGCAGCGACTGCCGGGCGGCTTTCTTGAAGGTGATGGCAGGCTTCATTTGGTCTGCTGCCGGCACGTTATTCCTCACGTAGTAGGTGGTAACGCCGTAAAAGCGGTCGTCGTTATCGCGGAGCTGGTCTAATCCCACCTCAGTTCTGAGAAGAAGCCCGTCGATAAACTCCCATCCTGCCCCGCCGTTGAGGTTGATTCCCTGCCGGAGCTGCGCGCGGTCGTTATCGCGCAGCGATACTATCGGGCTGTAGAGCGAGAAGCCCTGGTCGGTGTTGGTTGGGTCTGCCAAGTCGCCCGATATGGGGATGCTCGGGTAAATCATCGCGTACCGCAGGCGAGCGTCGGTGCTGGAGCCTCTTTCGTTGCCGCCGTCGTTCACGCCGCTGCCGCTCACCTGAGCCTGCGACCAGCGAGCCGAAAAGTCCAGCTGCAGGCGCTTGTGGGGCTGGCTGTTGAGCTTGAGCATCAGGTTGTCGCGGCTAAAGTCGGAGCCTACCATAATAGCCTTTTCATCTATATGGTTGTAGCTGAACGAAAACTTGGTCTGCTCCGACCCGCCGTTGATGCTAAGGTTTTGGTTAAACGTGTGGCCGGTGCGCCCAAAGGTAATGTCCTGCCAATCGTTGCCGCCAATATCCTGATAGAGGCCAATATCATTCCAGCTGCCAAAAAACTTGCTGTAGTTGTTGTCGCCGGCCAGCAGCGAGCGTTCATACTGCCACAGGGCGTAGTCGTAAGGCTCAAGAGCGTTCAGCTTGTTGGCAAGCTTTTTAAATCCGTAGTAGGCGTTGTAGCTCAGCTGCACTTTCCCGGCCTGCCCGCTCTTGGTGGTAACGATGATAACGCCGTTTGCGCCGCGCGCACCGTAAATGGCGGTGGAGGAGGCATCCTTGAGCACGTCAATTGACTGAATGTCGTTGGGGGCAATATCGGAGATGGAGCTTACCGGAAAGCCATCCACGATGTACAGCGGCGTGTTGTCGCCGGTGATGGAGCCGCCGCCGCGCACGCGGATGGTAATCTCCGCGTCGGGCGAGCCTTCGGTGGTGGTTACCTGCACGCCGGCCATTTTTCCGGTGATTGCCTCCGCCGCCGAGCTCACGGGCTTGGCGGCAATTTCCTTTGCGCTCACCGACGATACCGCGCCCGTCAGGTCGCGCTTTTTTACCGCTCCGTAGCCAATCACCACTATTTCGTCGAGCGATTGCGAGTCTTCGGTGAGCGTTACGTCCAGCGCACCGCTTCCGCTAACGGTTACCGTGGACGACTTCATGCCCATAAACGATACGGTGAGGGCGCTTGCGCCTTCCGGTACGCTAATGCTGTAGCGCCCGTTTACGTCGGTCAGGGTACCGCTACTTGTACCCTTGACCACCACCGACGCGCCGGCCACCGGAACGCCGTCGGCATCTTTTACGGTGCCGGTTACCTGTTTTGGCGCAAAATCTTGCGCCTGCGCCTGCATAGCTGCCGAAATTAGCAGCGCCGCAGCCCCTGCCGCGAGCAGCCGTTTAAATTTCGCTACGCCAATTCTTTTTTGCATAACATTGTTTTTTTAGAGGGTTAAACTTACTGTTGAGGAGAAAATTGATAACAGCGCCGCTGCACAAAGGTTTTGCAGGGTGCAAAGCCTTTGCGGGGCGCATGGTGAAATCACGGGTACAGGTAAAGCGCAGGCCGCTGTAGCCGGCAAAAAAAGTCCCGAGCAAAATATGCAGCGTTGCTGCGCTATTTTGTTCGGGATACTTGCAATTTTGAGAAAAATTTTTATGTAACTCGCTGAGCAGTGTGTGTGTGTGTGTGTGTGTGTGTGTGTGTGTGTGAAAATGGCCACATCGAAATTTCTATCTTAGTCATAATCTTCACATTACGGCAATGCGTTATTTGAGAAATTGGCGATATGGTCGATTTTTGCTTCATAGCAATTAACAGTTGAATTTATTTATTTATGGGAATCAAGGGTTGAAAAATACCGTTAGCCACGTTTCGTAC
This sequence comes from Prevotellaceae bacterium, assembly GCA_031263185.1. Lineage (GTDB taxonomy): Bacteria > Bacteroidota > Bacteroidia > Bacteroidales > UBA932 > JAITMY01. The sequence goes on from JAISGH010000239.1 coordinate 12,542, forward strand.
TACTTGGTTAACTTGTCGGCCTGTGTGCGCACACAATCAATACGGGAACAAAGGTAAGTTAACATCTCAATTCAGGTACTTACGAGCAGCTAATTAGCACTAACCATTAACAAAAATAATACTAATGCATTGATTTTCAGCAGCTATTTTTCGGTGAAAAGCAGTTTTTTTTCTCTACTTGGCGTAGTTCGGCTGTAGATTTTTTATTAGCCCGGCTTAATCATTCGATATTCGGTAATCTGCCTTGCGCTGTCATCAATGGCCAGCCCGACGCATATTGCATTGGGGTATGGTTTGTTGTAGCTTTTTTCAAATATTTGCCGGCAGGCTTCTTCG
>JAISGH010000244.1 GCA_031263185.1 Prevotellaceae bacterium
TAAGCGTAGGTATGGGAGGAGATTCCTCGCTGCGCTCGGAATGACGGCTGCGAGGGATGGGAATGATGGCTGAGAGAGAGGATTTAATTCAAAATTCATAATTCAAAATTTCAAAAGACAATGCTAAGAACATCAATTATCGGTTTCTTGCTCATGGCAGCAAGCATGTGGGCGGCGCGGGCTGCCGAGTATTCTGTTACTTCCCCCAACGGGAAGTTGAGGGTTACGCTCAACGTCGCCGACGGCGACAAAACTACCTACGCCGTGTCGCTCCTGAAGGACGACGGGGTGTGGCGACCGCTCATTAGCCCCTCCGAAATTGCCATGAACATAAAGGGTGGCTACGTGTGGGGCAAGGACGCAACCGTAAGCGCAGTGGCCTACGACACGCTGACGGCAGCCGCGCCGCGCACCATCCCGCTTCTTTACGGAAAAACGTCCGCGCTCACCGAAGCGTACCGCGAAGCGCTGGTAACTTTTTCGCAGGGCTACTCGCTGGCGATACGCGCTTACGACGAGGGGGCGGCCTACCGCTTTATTTCGCACGTGGCCGACGGCGATACAACCCGAATTGCCTCCGAGAAAGCGACTTTTGCCTTTGCCGAAACGGTTAAGGTGTGGTATCCCGCCATGAGCAATTTGGACAAAATGGGCGACGACGAGAACTACGAGCGCTGGTACACCAAGTTCGGCAGCATTTCCGGCATTGACGCGAGCTTGAGCGCCAACAATAACGACTTCCAGTGGTGCGTAACGCCCGTTTTGTTTGGCTTTGACGATGGCGAGGGCGTGAAGGTGGCCATCACTGAGGCCGACTTGCACAGCTACCCCACGCTCTACTTGCAGCCTGCCGCCGGCAACAGCATGAAGGGCTTTTGGTCGCCCTACCCAAAGGAGACAACCTATGGAGACATGTACACCGGGCCAAAAATCAAAGAGTACGCCGACTACCTGTCGGAGAACATCGGCGCGCACAAGTATCCGTGGCGGGTAGCTATTGTGGCGGAGGAGGATAAAGATTTGCTGACCAACCAGCTGGTAATGCTGCTCTCCTCTCCGCAGAAGGAAGGCATTGACTTCAGCTTTGTGAAGCCGGGCAAATCAGCGTGGGAGTACTGGCACGATGCGGATTTGGAAAACCCCAAAGTGCCCTCCGGCTGGGACAACATCAGCGTAGAGGGCAACGGGTTTAACCTGTACAAGGAGTATATTGATTTTGCCAAAAAATACGGCTTTGGCTACATCACCATAGATACCGACGGGCGCAACGGCCTCACGCAAAACGACGAAAGGAGGCTTTTTGCGTACGCCAAAGAGAGCGGCGTGGGAGTGGTGAAGTGGACTTACATTGCCTACGTGCTTCAGGCGAGGCAGCACATGCAGGAGCTGAAGGACAGAGGCGCTTCGTGCGCAAAGGTGGACTTTTTTTACCGTACCGACCAAATCTTTACCCAGGAGATAGAGTGGCTTGCCCGCTCCGCCGCCGAGGCCAAGATGTCGCTGCTGCTGCACGGATGCCCGGTACCGCACGGGCTGCACCGCACCTACCCCAACATCCTTAGCTACGAGGCGGTGGCCGGCACCGAAAACTACAAGTGGGACGGGCCAACCGCTCCGCGCCTGCCCGACGCGGAGTACCACGTTGAAATTCCTTTCATACGGCAGCTGGTGGGGGCTATGGACTACACGCCCGGCTCCCTGCGCAACGTGCACAAGCGGGAGTACTACCCCAAGGGCGGCGTACCCATGAGCATAGGCACCCGCGCCCACGAGCTGGCCATGTACGTGATGTACGACATGTTCATTGGCTACCTCTGCGATAACCCGATGGAGTACGGCCGTCACCCCGAAATTATGAAGTACCTCTCCAGAGTGCCCTCTGCATGGGACGAAAGCGTTGCCCTCGACGGAAAGGTAGGGCAGTCCGCCGTGGTTGCCAAGCGTAGCGGCAGGGCGTGGTTTGTGGGCGGCATGACCAACGAAAGCGCCCGCACGCTGGAGGTTGACTTCTCGTTTCTGCCCGCCGGCGCCGACTACACTGCGCGTATTTACAGGGACGACAGCGTGGCAAGCGAAGCCGACGCCAAGGCCATGCTCATAGAGGATATTTCCGTAACCAACGACGACAAGCTGGCCATTGGCTGCTCGTCCGAGGGCGGATTTGTGATGCAGCTGTTTGAAAAAGGCTCTGCCGACGACCCCGACGTTGCCACGGCGGTGAACAAAACCGACAGCAGGGACAAGCGCGCGGCAACGGTCTACTACAGCGCCGGCAGCGCAAGCCTCACCATCAAAAGCCCCGAAAACATCCGCGCGGTGGCGGTGGTCAACATGCAGGGCGGCGTGGTGGCAAAGCAAAAGTACTCCGGCAGCACCACCAAAGAGGTGGCGGACGTTGCGCACCTGCCGGCGGGAATATACATCGTTAACGTAGAAACCCCTGCGGGCGCCTACGTTGCCAAGTTTTTTAAGGATTGAAAGTCCCGCAGGGACGACACTTTTATATCCGTTATATGTTATTTATTTCTAATCCATTATTGTTTCAATGTTTCAATGTCTCATTTTCATTTTTCATTTTTTCATTTTTATTCATCATTTAAATTTTAACAGCATGAAGAAAAATTACATTACGAGAGCGTTAGCCGTATCTGCGGCTATGCTGGGCTGCCTGATTTCGACGGCAGCAGCCCCTGCGTTTACAAAGCAGGAGATAGCCAATGTAGGCGCTCCGCGCGAAGGAAGCGGTATTGCATGGGGCGACTACAACAACGACGGCTATCAGGATGCCATCATTTTTGGGGCGTGGTCGGGTACCTCCACCCCAAGGCTTTTTAAGAACAATGGCAACGAAACCTTTACCGACGTTACGGAGGAGGTATTCGGTAAGTCCAAGCTGTTTTCTCCGGACGATAGCGACAAGGAACTCTACAAAGGCTCCATTGCGTGGTTGGACTACAACAGCGACGGCTACCTTGACGTCATCATATCGGGTGATGTGGGCGGAGTTGGAAACGTTACCAAGGTGTACAAAAACAAGGGTGCAAATGCGGGCTACGCGCTGGAGGAAGACGAAAGCATAAGCCTTGCGCCCATGCAAGGTGGGGGTGCCGATGCGCCTACCCGCTATATTGACGTGGCCGACTACAACAACGACGGGTACCCCGATATTCTCATGACAGGCTTGGCAAACTACTGGGATTGGGACTGGGATAATAATAGCCAATGGGAATGGTTGCAGCATAGCAACAGATCGGCCTTTTTTCTGTACAAAAATACGGGTGGCGGATTTGAGCGTCAGGACAACGTACTTGACGGCGGAAAATTTCCGAGAATGAAAAACGGCGCTGTAGCCTGGGGTGATTTTAATAAAGATGGCTACCCCGACATTTTGTTCAGCGGAGAGGTGAACGGCAGCAGAAAATCCGGCGTGTACAAAAACAACGGCGACGGAACCTTTGGCCTGATAGCGCTGAAGACGGCAGACAACGCCCATGATATTACCGTTGAAAAAGGCGGCATTGCATGGATTGACTACGACAACGACGGCTACCTTGATATTGTGATTACCGGACAGGGCGAGCGCGACAAAGAAAACAACGATTGGGGCTGGGATTGGTGGACTTCTTACCTGCTGCACAACAACGGCGATGAAACTTTCACGGAAATACTTGACCACGGCATAGGTAAAACTTGCGAATCTTCCATCGCAGTGGGAGATTTGAACGGCGACGGCTTTGCGGATATTGCCTTGATTGGACAATCTGAAGCCAACGCCATTTTCTACAACAACGCCGGCAACGGTACTTTTACAAAGGTTGACAATGCAGGTTTTAAAATAACAGATTATGATAGCAACGGCAATCAGGGTGGAATAGCGCTGGTGGACTTCAACGGCGACGGCGCGGTGGATATATCCGCCGTGGGGAACTACACCAACCCTGCGGTGTGGAAGAGCGACGGCGCCGCTGTTGCCCCTCCCGCCGTTCCAACAAGCTTAACGCAAACCGTAACCTCCAACGGCAAGGATACCGCCATTGTTACCCTGCGCTGGAGCTCTCCCGACGTTACCCTGCGCTACAACATCTACGCGGCAAAGGCCGGCAGCATCTACGCCGTTGCCCCGGTGGACACGCTTACCGGCAAGCTCAAGGTTGGGTTTGACAGGGCTGCCCTCCTCACGGATACCGGCTACACCTTTGCCTCAATTAAGGGAGGCGACTACACGTGGAGCGTACAGGCCGTCAACAGCGCAGGCGTGGCGAGCGCCTTTGCCGCCCCGCAGGAGTTTAGCATAACGCGGCTTGCCGACACGGTGCTCATTAGCGGCAGCAGCTCGGTGGCGCAAGGCTTGACTACGCAGCTCGAGGCGGTTGTGCTGCCGGAAGACGCAGGCAACAAAACGCTAACTTGGAGCGTTGAGCCGCTTGATGCGAATGGCGGCAGCGCCCAAGTTTCGGCCGACGGCCTTGTTACCGGCCTGCTCGAAGGCGACGTGAAGGTTACCGCCGCCACAGCCGACGGCAGCGGCGCTTACGGGACGTACACGCTCCACGTGAACGGCAACCCCGTAACCGCGATTACCATTAGCGGCGCAGGCACAGTCTTTGTGGACAGCGCCATTACGCTTACCGTAGCCACTACGCCCGGGTACGCCGCCGAGTACGTAGCGTGGTTGCTGGCCGACGGCAGCGACGGAACCCTCGCGCTTAGCCCCGAGGCAGGCGACAGCGTTGCCGCAAGGGGCGCTTCGAGAGGCTTGGTAAAGGTGGTGGCGCAGGCCACCGACGGAAGCGGTATGGCCGATACGCTGGAGGTGGACGTTATACAGCGGGTTAGCGCTATCGACATTAGCGGCGTTGGCGCTATCTACGAGGGCGACTCGGCGCTGCTCACGGCAGCGGCTTTGCCTGCCAACGCCAACAACAGGCAGCTGGCTTGGGAAATCGTATCGGGCAGCGACAAAATCAGCCTCTCGGCGGCAGCTGGCGACTCTGTGTGGGTTAAGAGCCTTGCCGTAGGCGAAGCATCCATCAAGGTATCGGCTGCCGACGGCGGCGGAGCTTCGGCTACGCGCAGCCTCAGCGTAGTTGTTCAGCGCAGCTCGTTCGCGAAGGTGGACTTGCCCAGCGACTTCCCGCAGGTGTGGAACGGCGGCGCTGCGTGGGCTGACTACGACAACGACGGCTACTTGGATGTGCTGGTATTCGGCTCGCGCGACAAAGACAACAACGCGCCCATCACCAAGCTCTACCGTAACAACGCCAGCCAAGGCTTTAGCGACGTAACCACCAGCGTGCTGGGGGTAACGCTGGAGAACGGCGATGGCGAAAATCAGTTCCCCGTGCTCAAGTATGGCTCGGCAACGTGGATAGACTACGATAACGACGGCAACGTTGACCTTTTTGTTACCGGCAACGGCGTTATTGCCCGCCTGTACCGCAACCGGGGCGACGGCTTCAACCCCCGCTTCATTAAGATGGACGGCGGCGACAGCGAGCAGCCCGGCACGGTGCCCGTTTACGGCGCTCCGAGTTGGCAGTTTATTGGCGTGAACAGCGAAGACGGCTCCGGCCCTGTGCGCTACGTTGCCGCTGCCGACTACAACAACGACGGCCTGACGGACATCGTTACCAACGGGTGGTGCTACGACGATATTGACCACCAGAATGAACAGGGAGTAGCCGACTGGGGCTGGGGTCGCCGCCTCTACCTCTACAAAAACAACGGCTACAACGCGGAGAAGGGCATACACTCTTTCTCGCTGGTGAAGGATGCCCTAAACGGCGGGCACTTTGACGGCATTAGCCGCGGAAGCCTGTCGTGGGCTGATTTTGACAACGACGGCGATATGGACCTCCTCTTCTGCGGCGACCGCGATAAAGGACTCGGCTTCGATGCCGGCATCTACCGCAACAACGGCGACGGAACTTTCACCAAGCAGGGCTTTACGTCCGCCGAAGGAAACCCCATTACCCTCAAGGGAAGCGAAATTGCGTGGTTAGACTACGACAACGATGGCTACCTTGACGTTTACCTCACCGGCGAAGGCAACAAGTACGACGAAAACGACGGGCAAGTAAAATCCGCCTACGACAACGCCTACCTGCTGCACAACAACGGCAACGGTACCTTTACGGAGGTGAAAAACCACGGACTTAACCCCACCGTGCAAGGCTCCATTGCCACCGGCGACTTGGACGGCGACGGATACGCCGATGTGCTAGTAAGCGGACAGTGGTGGAGCAAGAACAGCGGCTTCTACTTCAACAACGGTAGCGCCACCTTTACGAACGATAACCCTGCGGACTTTCCCGGCGATGCCGTAACCGGCGGCCTGAACAATGCTGTTGACTTTGACAACGACGGCAAGCTGGACGTTATGGTAAGCGGCAAGGTAAGCAACGACCCGTTTGAGGCCAAAAGCGTTCTGCTCCGAAACACCGGCAACGCCGCTGCCGCTCCTGCTGTTCCCACAGGATTTTCGGCGGCGCTCAACAGCGACTCCACCGGCGTGGAGCTTTCGTGGAGTGTTGCCGGAGGTGCGCCGCTGCGCTACAACGTTTACGCCCAAAAGAGCGGCGGCGCTCCCATTGCCGTAGCGCCGGTTGACGTTACCACCGGCAGGCTGCGCGTGGGCTTAGACAACGTAGCCCTGCTCACCGCCGCCACCTACACCCTCGCCGGCCTCGAAAGCGGAGAGTACACCTTTGGCGTTCAGGCTATCAACAACGCAAGAGTAGCAAGCGCCTTTGCCACCGCAGCGCTTACCGTTGTAAAAAAGGAAAACAGCAGCAGCGCCGGCGGTGACGACCCAACAACCGCCGTGGACAAAGCAGCGCTGGGCAGCGTAGCGGCCTACAAGAAGGGCGCCGCGCTTGCTGTAACCACCGACATTACCGACAAGGCAGAGCTGGCAGTGTACAGCATTGTTGGCGCTAAGGTTTGGTCAAAAACCGGCGTGCTTACAGGCACTACCGAAATCAACGGGCTGCCGCAGGGTGCCGTTTACTTGGTAGTTGTTCGCGTTGGCAGCAAGGCCGAGGTAAGAAAGGTTACGCTGTAGAAATTAAGAATTAGGAATTAGGTAACGACGAAAAGTAGAGACGGGGCGTGCCCCGTCTCCCTTTCCTCTCACCCCCCTCCTTGCACCGTCATTTCGAGCGCAGCGAGAAATCTCCTGCCATCGGGCTACCCAAGTGCGGTGGTTGGGAAGAGGAGATTCCTCACTGCGTTCGGAATGACGGCGCGGCGGGCGCGGCGATGGCGACGGGAAGAAATATACACTATGCTTATTTTCTCCCGCACCCTGCGGAAAGAAATCTGAAATCTTTGAAGTTTAACATTTATCAAAAAAATACAATTTATCATGAAGCATTTAAAGCATATTCTCTTTGCCACCTCCCTGCTGCTGCTGGCGGGCGGCATGTTGAATGCCCAAACAGCTGTTACCGGTCGCGTTATCGACGCCAAAACGCAGGAGCCTGTGGCCGGCGTAACGGTTACCGTTGCCGGCGCTACCACCGGCACGCTTACCGGCGCTACGGGCGGCTACTCCATCTCCGTTGACGCAGACGCCTCCCTGACGTTCCGGTTTGTAGGGTATCAATCTCAAACCGTCAAGGTTGCAGGCCGCGCTACCGTTGACGTGAGCCTGCTGGAGGAAGCCGTTGACCTCAGCGAGGTGGTGGTGGTGGGCGCTTCGCTCAAAAAGAGCGACCTCACCGGCGCCGTGGCCGGCGTAAGCTCCAAAACGCTTAAAGAAACGCCGGTAACCTCCATCAATCAGGCGCTGCAGGGGCGGGTGTCGGGCGTGTTTATCTCGCAGGCGGCCAAGCCCGGCGACGAAGCCTCCATCAAAATCCGCGGCATCAACTCCATCAACACCGGCACCACCCCCATCTACGTGGTGGACGGCGTGGTGATGGATGACTTTGCCGGCAGCTTCAGCTCTATCAACCTCAACGATGTGTCCTCCATCGACGTGCTCAAGGATGCCTCGGCCACCGCGCTCTACGGGTCGCGGGCGTCAAACGGCGTGGTGGTGATTACCACAAAAAAAGGCGCAGCCGGCAGCAACCGGATTACCTACGACGCTTGGTACGGTATTCAGCAGTTCAAGAAAACGCCGGACAGGATGAACACCCGGCAGCTGTTTGACCTGCGCAAAGAGGCCGCCACCAACACCTACAGCGCGCTAAAAGCTATCTACGACCGCAACCCGTCCGCAGGAAACGCTTCGTACTACCAGGCAAGCGTTGATGATTTTGTGAGGAACATCGTGCTGGAGCGCAACAACAGCAGCGTGTTTGCCCCGTTCGAGTTCGAAGCTTACGACGCCGACCGCACCTACAACTGGAACGACTTGGTGGTACGCGACGGCTTTCAGCAGGACCACTCGGTAAGCTTTTCCGGCGGGTCGGAAAGCAACTCGTACTACCTGAGCTTTGGCTACGCCGAAAATCAGGGTATGGTGCAAAACCTGAGCGACAAGAAGTACACCGGGCGCATCAACGCCGAGCAGTTCATAAAGCCGTGGCTCAAGGTGGGCACCAACACCTCGTTTACCAACACCCAAAGCCAAACGCACAAGAACGGCGACTACGTATTCTGGACTACCTTCACCATGGACCCCATGTACCCCGATACGGAGGAAAATAAAACCGCCTCGCAGATTGAAGAGTGGGGCGGCGGCGCTACCGACGGTACGCACAACCCGCTCAACACCCTAAAAATAAGTAACGACAGGACACGCAACAGGCTTCTCAGCGCCAATTACCTTAACCTGAATCCGCTTGAGGGGCTAAACATCCGAACTTCGTTCTCCATCGACTACGTAGAGGAGGCGCGGTTTTCGTACGTCCCGAGCGATATTCACGAGGCCGTGCGCGATGTGCACAGCGGGCGGGTTAACCACGCCCGCGACTCGCGCACCGAGTGGCAGTGGGACAACTCCATTACCTACGACAAAATCCTTGGCGACCACAAAATTAGCGGGCTGCTCAGCACAAGCATGTCGCAGTCCACGCGCAACTACACCGACGCCACGGCCTCCGACTACGGTAGCGATGCCTTTTCGTACTACCGGATACAAGGCTCGTCCAACGCCGAAGGAAAGCGCAGCATATCCTCCGACTTCTCGTCGTCTTCGCTCATAGGCTACCTGCTGCGCGCCAACTACGGCTACCGCGGCAAGTACCTCCTCACGGCGAGCGTACGCTTCGACGGCTCGTCCAAGTTTGCCAAGGGGAACGAGTGGGGAACATTTCCCTCCGTGTCGGGAGCGTGGAATATCATGGAGGAGGACTTTGCCAAAACCTTGCTCGGCGATCAGGGCGTGCTGGGGCAGCTAAAGCTACGCGCCGGTTTCGGCATGGTGGGCAACCAGAACGTGCCCGACTACTCTTTCAGAACCCTCTACAACGTAGATCTCGTAAACGGCGCGGCGGCTATCACGGCGGCAGACGGGCGGCGCGGAACGCCCGACCTCACGTGGGAAAAACAGCAGCAGTACAACGTGGGGATTGACGTGGGATTGCTGAACAACAGAGTAATGCTCACCGCCGACGTATTCTTTGTGCAAAACAAGGACTTGCTGCTGAAGCGCTCGCTCAACACCTCGTCGGGATTCAGCTATGCGTGGGAAAATATCGGCGCTATGGAGAACAAGGGGCTGGAGCTGGCCGCCAACGTCGCCATTATCAACTCGGGCGACTTCCGCTGGAACGTCAACGCTACCGTTTCGGCAGACAGGAACAAGGTAACCCGGCTCTTTAGCAACACCAGCTACATCTACAGCTACGACGACTTCCGTCAGGTGAACAAGGAGGGCAACCTGTTTCTGGGAGAGCCTCACAGCACCATCTACATTCTGCAAAGCGGAGGAATAGCGCAGGTAGCCGATTTTACCTACGCCGACGGCGCGGAGTACTTCAAGGGCAACCCTGTTCTGCTGTCCGGCGACGTCAACTACTGGGGCGGCAGCTACAAGGTGCAGCCCGGCGACTTGTACCCGGTGGACGTCAACGGCAACGGGAGTATCAACACCGATCAAGACCGCATCATCATTCCCTCCGACCCCAAATTTTACGGCGGATTTGCCACCGACTTTTCGTGGAAAGGCATTGCGCTCAACGCCGTGTTTACCTACTCTTACGGCGGTAAAAAGCTAAGCCCTATTTACGAAACGCTGGTGAACAGCGCGGGCAAAAGCATGGCCTCGCCCGACCTGATAGGCAACACGTGGACACCCGAAAACCCCGGCGCCGAGTACCCGCGCCCAATGCTATCCTTTACGGATAAGGTAAACAACCGTACCTACACCTACGACAGGTTTTCGACAAGCCAAATGGACATTAGCGTGCAGGATGGCTCATTTCTTCGCCTCTCGGCGCTGACGCTATCCTATACCTTCCCTCAGGCGCTCATTGACAAGGTACGGATGAACAACCTCCGCCTCTACGCTACCGCCTCCAACCTGTTTTGCCTGACGCCCTACAAGGGCTTCGACCCCGAAATGGGCGACTGGTATCCGCCAACGAGAATGTTTGTATTTGGGATAAATGTTAGCTTCTAAATTGTGTAAAATCATTGTGTAGAATTATTGTGTAGAATTATTGTGTAGAATCATTAAAAGATAAATAGGGTATGAAAAAGATAACAATAAAAGCAGCAGCCTGCGCCGCAACCCTGCTGGCTGCCTCGGCGGGAGTTTTCTCCTGCTCGGATTTTTTGGAGAAAGAATCCCTTACCTCCCTCACGGAAGAGCAAGCCTACGAAAAGCTGGAAACGGTGGAGGCGCTGGTGCAGGGGCTGTACAGGCTTTACACCGCAGACGTCAGGAGCGGCGGCAACGGCGTGAGAGTTTTGCTGGGCACGGACGAATGTCAGCTGGGGCAAGACCAGTACTTGGCCAGCTCCGACAGGTCGGTACCGGGTTTGTCCAGCCACGATGGCTTGCTGCCCACCTCGACCACCATTTCGGGGCTGTGGCAGGTTAAGTGGAGGGTTGTTACGCCTGCGGCAGAAGCAATCTACCTCCTGCCGAAGTTTGCGGACGAAGATCCGGAAAAAGTGAAAATCCTGCTGGGCGAAGCGCACTTCTTCCGGGGTATGGTGATGCTTGAGCAGACCATCGGCTGGGGCAGGATACCTATCATTGACCTGAACTCCAACTTCAACGGCGGCAGGCAGTCGCTCGTTGATGTGTGGACGTACATCATCAACGACTTTAAAGTGGCGGCGGAAAATCTCCCCGAAGCCAACGACGACGACCGTAAGCGCGCCACCTCCTACGCCGCTCTGGCTATGCTGGGCAAGGTGTATATGGCCGCGCCCGAAGAAACCGGCCTGCGCAGCTTCCAAAGCGCCAAGGAGTGCTTCGACAAAATAATGGGAAAGTACAGCTTGGTGAACAATTACGCAACCCTCTACGCCAACGACAAGCCAACGACCTATGGGCAAAATACGGTAGAAGCCATTTTTGAGCTGCAGTACAACAACACCGACCAGCCCAACCGTTGGCAGTGGGAGTTTGGCAGCAGAGCGGTAAACGAGCTGATAATAAACGGTGAGGCTATAGGCGGGCGGTGCTACTTTGGCGGCTACGACATGAACATACCAACCGACTACATGCATAAAGATGTGGAGAACGGCGGAGTTTGGGAAGCGGGCGATACGCGCAAGCTGCTCAACATTCGCTACGACTTGACCTATCAGGGCAAGCAGCCGGTGCCTGCAAGCTGGGGCGGCTCGCTAGATGAGCTGGGGCCTCATGTGCGAAAGTTTGAGGACTACCGCACGGAAGTTACCAACAACAGTACCGGCGGCCCAAGCCGCGATACTTGGGATGCCGGCAAGAACTTTCCGCTCATCCGCTACGCCGACATTCTCCTGCTGCAGGCAGAGTGCCTCAACGAGTTGGGCAGCACTGCCGAAGGCGTGGGGTTGGTTAACCAAGTCCGGCAGCGCGCTTGGGGAGGTACCTTGCCGCCGGCCATGCAGTGGGGCGCGATGTCGCAGGATGAATTCCGCGAAAAAATTATGGATGAGCGTATGCGCGAGCTTTGCTTTGAAACGTGGCGCCGCATGGATTTGATGCGTACGGGGCAGTACATCAAGCGGGTGAGCAGGCACAACCGTTGGGCGCACGAGCGCTGGGGCGATGCCGGTTTTCCCGAAAACCGTATCCTATGGCCTATCCCGCAGGACGAAATCAACACAAACGAAGATTTTGCAAACGACCCCGAAGGACAAAATCCAGGATACGCACGGTAAGCTGAAGTAGAGGAGGGATGGTATGGCTGCGGCTTTGCCGCAGCCATACCATCCCTCCTCTCAATGTAGCTAAAAATTATTGGTATTTTGTTTTTTTTGTTATCGGATTAGATAACTTTGCTGCATGAAAAGATATTAAGTTGGCAGAAAAAATAAAACAGGAATCTTTTTATGAGCAGCAAAACAGGTAATATCACCTATTTTTCAGATCATCTGGATAAGCAGTATGGTAAGCGGGGTAGCGTCAGCCGCGAACAGTATGAGCAAGGATTTGAGGCGTTCAAGCTTGGCGTGATGCTTCCAGTAGCTTCGCCGAAAAGAAGGGCTTACGCAAGAAAAGTTGGCGGAAAAATGCGGCACAAGCAAGTACTATTTTCTGGCTAATTCTTTTGTGGCATAAGTAAAAACCTTATTTGTATTTAAGCAACCTTAGTAGCGCGAAAAACATGGCAACACGGGTGCATTACAAATTTTCGATTTTGCTCATCCCGACGTAATGACAAAAAGCGACAATTTGAAATACACCCCTCCCATAATTTTTGAGCCCTGAAATAACAATTTTTTTTGTATTTTTGTAGTTTAGCACTTTGCTTTCACAATATAATAAAATTACTGAAATTCAGCGATTTAAAAAACAAAAGGCTGGGTTTTTATTACAAATCGGTAAGTTGAGATTCTTTCGGGAGCAGAATATCCTATAAAAATCTGAAATTCAATGGAAAAATTAACGGGAGGCGATGCGCTTTTGCTTTCGCTGATAGAAGAAAATGTTGATACCATATTTGGGTATCCGGGCGGCACCATTATACCGGTGTACGACCGGATGTACTACTACGCCAACCGGATACGGCACATCCTTGCGCGGCACGAGCAGGGCGCTGTGCACGCGGCGCAGGGCTACGCGCGGGTGAGCGGAAAAACGGGCGTGGTTGTTGCCACCAGCGGGCCGGGCGCAACCAACCTCACCACAGGCCTTGCCGATGCCATGATAGATTCTACCCCGCTGGTGTGCATTGTGGGGCAGGTGGGTGCGCCGTTTCTGGGCACCGACGCTTTTCAGGAAACCGACTTCATCGGCATATCCATGCCCGTCACCAAGTGGAGCTACCAGATTACCGATGCGGCCGAGGTGTCGCAGGTAATAGCAAAAGCTTTTTACATTGCTGGCAGCGGTCGCCCCGGCCCGGTGGTGGTTGACTTCACCAAAAATGCGCAGGTTGGCGCCTGCGATTTTCGCTACCAAAAGTGCACCTTCATCCGCAGCTACGTTCCTGCGCCCCGCGTAAAAACGGAGGAGGTAGCGGCGGCCGCCACCGCTATCAGCGGGGCAAAAAAACCCTTTGCGCTGGTTGGCCACGGCGTGGAGCTGGCAAACGCGGGAAAGGAGCTGGTGGCATTTCTGGAAAAAGCCGATATTCCCTTTGGCTGGACGCTGCTGGGAAAATCGGTTGTGCCTGCCGACCACCCGCTCAACATGGGCATGCTGGGAATGCACGGCAGCTACGCGCCCAACAAAAAAACCAACGAGTGCGACGTGCTCATCGCCGTTGGCATGCGCTTTGACGACCGCATAATAAGCGACCTGAACGCCTACGCAAGGCAGGCAAAGGTAGTGCATCTGGAAATTGACAAGGCGGAGGTAAACAAAAACGTCAAGGCAGATTTTCCGGTGCTGGCAGACCTCAAGGAGAGCCTCCCCCTGCTGACGCAAGCTGTTGACGAGGCCAAGCATACCGAATGGATAGGCTCGTTCAAGCCCTACGCCGACCATGAGCTTACTAAAGTCATTACGCCGCAGCTGCACCCCGGCAAGGGCGACATCACCATGGGCGAGGCCGTTGACCGCGTCAGCAAGAGGGCCGGCGGCAAGGCTATTTTGGTAACCGACGTTGGCCAGCAGCAAATGGTGGCGGCGCGCTACTTTGAGGTGAAGCAGCCGCGCTCGGTGGTAACGTCGGGCGGCTTGGGCACCATGGGCTTCGGCCTGCCGGCGGCCATAGGCGCCAAGGTGGCGGCGCCCGACCGCGAGGTGGTGCTCTTTGTTGGCGACGGCGGAATACAAATGACCATTCAGGAGCTGGGCGTTATTATGCAGGAGGATGTTGGGGTAAAGATTGTGCTGCTCAACAACAGCTTTCTCGGCATGGTGCGGCAGTGGCAGGAGCTGTTTTTCGGCAAGCGCTACGTTGCCACGCCAATGGTCAACCCCGATTTTGTGAAGCTGGCCGAAGCGTACAACATTCGCGGCAGGCGCGTAGCGGAGCGGGCTGCGCTGGACGCCGCCGTTGACGAAATGTTTGCCCACAAAGGCGCCTACCTGCTTGAGGTTGCCGTGCAGCCCGAAGGTAACGTCTTCCCGATGGTGCCTGCCGGAGCGTCGCTGGAGGAAATTCGGTTTGAGTAGGTTGCCGGCATAGCAAGGAGAGGTGCTTATTTGTCTGATAAACAGCTTGAGGTCACAATTTGTGACCTCAAGCTGTAGAGGTCGGTAAAAGTATTTAATTATTTGATACTCAATATAAGGTGCCAATTTGGCACCTTATAGTAAGATTTAAATAGTAATACATGAAAAGCATTTAATGATTTGATATTCACTATGAGGTACCAATTTGGCACCTCATGTTGAGTAAGATTTAAATAGTAATACATGATTTAAAATGGAGCAAACCAACGACGAGGTTATCAACAAAATTTACCAGATACGTGGTCAGCGCGTAATGCTGGATTTTGATTTAGCCGCAATTTACGGTGTAGAAACAAAAGCGCTAAAGCAGGCTGTGCGCAGAAATATCACCCGCTTTCCAGCTGATTTTATGTTCGAGCTGACAAAAGAAGAATGTAACAATCTCATTGACAGTATAAGGTCACAATTTGTGACCTTAGATGTATCGTGGTTTCGTTATCCTCCATTTGCCTTTACCGAGCACGGAACCGTTATGCTGGCAAGCGTACTCAACAGCGATACCGCTGTGCAGGCAAGCATTGTAGTAGTTCGAGCATTTGTAAAAATGAAGGAAATGTTGGCGCTACACGCCGACCTTGCCGAAAAAATTGCAGCGCTGGAGGGTAAATTCGGAGAGCACGACAAGCAAATAGCGCTGATCATTGAGGCGCTGCGCGCGCTTCAACCCCCACTCCAGCAGCCGCGCAAACAAATAGGATATAGTAACTACATCTAAACGCATACATCTAAACGCATACATCTAAACACATGCATCTAAACACATACATCTAAACATACAAAGTAACATGGAGCAGGAATATACCATCACCGCATTTACGGAAAACGCCGTTGGGTTGCTCAACCGCGTAACGATTATCTTTACCCGCCGGCACATCAACATTGAGAGCCTTACCGTGTCGGCGTCGGCCATCAAGGGGGTGCACAAGTTTACCATTGTGGTGAACACGTCGAAGGAGCAAGCCGAAAAAGTTGTAAACCAGATAGCCAAGCTGGTGGAGGTGGTTATGACCTTTTACCATACCAACGAGCAAATTGTGTATCAGGAGCTCGCTCTGTACAAGGTAGCTACGCAGGCGTTGCTGGACAACAACAAGGTAGAGGAGATTGTCCGCACGCACGCCGCGCGGATTCTGGAGGTTACCCCCGACTTCACCGCGATTGAGCTCACCGGCTACCGGCACGAGATAGCCGAGCTGTTCCGGCAGCTGGACAGCGCCTGCGGCGTACAGCAGTTTACCAGCTCCGGCCGCATAGCCATACACCGCGGCAAGCACGAAGTCCTCACCGAGCACCTCGCCGAGCTCGCGCGGGCGCACGGCGAAACCGTAGAGGCAATGAACAAAAAGGCGTGGGAGTAAAAGTTGCATTTTACATGTTGCCAACTTGTAAACATCAGCGATAATTGTAACTGTGTAGTACACAGTTATTTTTAAATACCCAAAAAATAGCTTGTAAATACCTTTGCAATGGCGTATCTTTGCTCTGTTTTTTTTCATGAAATATTGTAAAATCCACTTACTAAAAACACACTACACACTATGGCAACAGTCGTCATTATGCCCAAGCAGGGTCAATCGGTAGAAAGCTGCATCCTCACGGAGCTTCACAAGAAAAAAGGAGACAGCGTTGCTGTCGGCGATTTGCTTTTTACCTACGAAACCGACAAGGCATCGTTTGAGGAGCTGGCGCAGGTAAGCGGCGTGGCGCTTGAGGTATTCTTTGCCGAGGGCGACGAAATTCCCGTGCTGAGCAACGTAATGGTCATTGGCGCCGAGGGCGAAAGCATTGCAGAGCTTGCCCCGTCTTCTGCCCCGTCTTCACCTTCATCTCCTGCTGATGTAAAACCTGTGGCAGCAAAGGAGGAAGCAGCGCCGGATTCCGGCGCTCAGCTTTCGGCTTCCGGCGCTCAAGCGGCAACCGGCATTTCTCCCCGCGCCAGGGCGCTGGCGGAAAAAGAGGCGGTGAGCGTGGCTGCGCTGCGCGGAACGGGACCCGGCGGCCGCGTTATTGAGCGCGACGTGCAGGCCGCCGTAGCCGCCCTGCCCAAAATGACGCCGCTGGCAAAAATCGTTGCGCGAGAAACCGGCGCCGTGCCCACCGCAGGCAGCGGGCTTGCCGGCAGGGCAAAGAGCGGCGATATGGCCGCGCCCAAAAATGTAATCTACGCCTCGGATAGCGAGGTGAAGCCGCTGAGCAACATGCGGAAGCTGATTGCCAAAGCCATGCATGCCTCCCTGCAAAACTCCGCCCAGCTCACCCACCACCTCGGCGCCGACGCGAGGCGCCTCATGGAGCTGCGCAGGGCTGTGAAAAAAGCGGTGGACGGCGGCTACCCAGCAAACATCACCCTCAACGATATGGTCTGCTTTGCGGTTATCCGGGCGCTGAAAAAGTTTCCGCAGGTCAACGCGCACTTTCTGGGCGACAGCGTTCGCCTGTTCAACAAGGTGCACCTTGCGCTGGCGGTCGATACCGAGCGGGGGCTTATGGTGCCGGTGGTCAAAAATGCCGACGATCTGTCCATACAGGGCTTGTCCGGCCAGCTCAAGGCGGTTGCCGCAGCCTGCAAAAAAGGCTCCGTTGACCCCGACCTGCTGTCGGCCGAGGCGGCATCGTTTACCGTTTCCAACCTCGGCAGCTACGGCGTGGAGATGTTTACGCCCGTCATCAACCTGCCGCAGGTGGCTATCCTGGGTGTCAACGCCATCGTGCCGCGCCCCAAGGATTTGGGCAACGGCGTGTACGGATTTGTTCCTTACGTGGGGCTTAGCCTCACCTATGACCACCGCGCGCTGGACGGCGGCGAAGCTACGCGGTTTGTAAAGCAGGTGGCAGAGGAGGTAGAAAACCTGGATTTTGAGCTATAAACTTTAAAAAATTGAACTAAATGAAGATTGTTACAACAAAAGAAAGGTTGATAGAGTCTATTCATAACCTTTTATCGCAAATTTACAGGTGTAAAGAAACTCCGAAAGATTTTCCGGAAGACCCTCAATGGACAGGACTTAGCGGAAAGGTCCGTGATGTGCGGCAAGATTTGGAAGAATTGGAGGCCATGCTGGAGGATTTAGAAGAAACGTTGAAAAACACGGAGGCTTCGGAGGATGCTTTGGAGAATGTGGAAAAAACTTTGGAGCACTTGGGAAAAACCATAGAGCATTTAGGAAAAACTCTGGAAAGTCTGGGAAAAGAGTGATGTCCATAATTCTATTGGCATAGGAGTATATTTTATTGAATATCATTTATAAGTTATTTATAGAGCATGCCTAAAAGTATGGCAAAAGTCATAGTAGAGCTTGGTAGCGACAACAAGTATAGCGCCTATATGGATTGCTACGACGCCCCCACTGATGGGCAATGGGTGCATTTCAAATTGTCGCATCATGCTACTGCCATGTCATTCATCAAATATCGGATAAGACCGGACGCAGAACCCGCAGGGTTGAATATGAATAACCCCCAATGAAGCGAAGCG
>JAISGH010000035.1 GCA_031263185.1 Prevotellaceae bacterium
CCGAGCGTAGCGAGTTCACGAACACTTTAAAATAAACACGAGTGAGTAAATGAGGTTTCAAACTTTCGCGGGAAAGACTCAAAATAAAATTTTCGTAGCACCTCAAAAAAAGATTTAGCGGCAAAAGCATTGAATTTACAATTCCATATTCTTGAACAAAAATACCGTATCGGATTTATAAATGAGTTCATGGCCACCAATCCTGTCGTTCACGCTTAATCCTTGCCTACGCGCCATCTGAAACAGGTTGTAGCTCGTTGTCAGCTCGTCAAGCAAGACATACTTGCTGCCGTTTTCTGCCGAAAACAGCAGGTAGCTATCCAGCGACAAGGGTTGGTCGGGGTGAAAAACGTTGTAGTGGTACGCCCAGCCAATCTCATTCCTAATGGCAGAGTAGCTACCAATTTCGTCAAAAACAAAGGGTAATGGGGCGGCTATCTTTACATTTTTTTCCGGTATATGGGCGGATAGCGTTGCGTTGTGCTCGGCAATGTTTACCCTTTTCCTTATCAGATTTACGTTGTAGAAGCCGTGTACAGCAACGAATCCTGCCAGCAGCAGCGCACCGAGCACGCGTACCCTAAGGCTGCGCCGGCAAAAAATATGCAGGTATCCGGCAACCACTATGATAGCGATGTACGGGAAGTAGTGAAGGCCGTAGTAGGCCGTTGGCCCGTGGGTCAGCAGCCCCAACCCGATGACCAGCGTCAGCAGGTATAGCAGCAAATCGCGCAGGTTCTCCTTTACATGCTTAAAGCCAAATACCAGCGAAAATATCAAAAGCAGCGTAAATGTTACCTCCCGAGGGCTATGAAAAAACCGCTGCTGCTCTTTGAGCAGCCCTATGTATATCGGCCGTTTACCCGCTACGTTGGGGTCTGTTGTAAACTGGTGCAGCCACGAGCGGAGCTCCTCGCAAGAGTGAATATCAAAAAAGTACAGCAGCGTAAATACGGTGGCCATGGCCGAAAATAGCAGCATTTTTCGGTACTCTTTTTTTACCAGCAGCGCAACAAAGCCGGCTAATGAGTAGATAGCGCCGTTGAGGTGGGTAAATGTCGCCAACCCTGCAAATACGCCGGATAGCGCTACGCCGGAAAGCTTACCGTTGGAGACGCTCCTTTGCAAAAAGTAGAAGCTGATAAACCCCAGGCACATGGACATTATCTCAGGGCGAAACATAAAGCTTTGGCTAAAAAAATGCCCGTTAAACAGCAGGAGAGAAACGGTTAGCAGGTAAAAGCTCCATGAGAACCGGATGCGCTGCCTTTTTAGATAACCGTACAGAAAAACGAAAAAGATTAGCGCAAACAGCAGCGAAATTAGCCGAAACGAATAAATATGAAACCCAAAAATTTTCATAAACCCTACCCCTGTCAGCACAAAAAGCTTGTGGTAAAAATATTGCCTGCTATCCCATCCGTCCTCGCCATCAAGGTACCCGCTGAAGAAGTTGGAGCAAACATAACCCAGCTTGTCGAACCAATAAGAATGTTCGGCGATAATCGCTTCGTCTCCGTTGGGAGTTCGATGGTATAAGCTTAGCGCAAAAAATGCTGCTACAGCGAAAAATATTACGTGCGGAATGTACTTTTTAATGTTCACGGTATTCATGACAGTATGCTTAGGTTTAATGATGTTACGGCGATGCTTACGCTAACATTCTTTTGCCGCGCAAATGTACAACAAAACTTTTAAACTGCCGCGCAAAAAAAAAGTCGCCATTGACCGGCTATACTGTGCGCAGGATGGTTTTGTGCATCGCCATGTAGAGACGGGGCGCGCCCCGTCTCTACGAATTGCTGCAACCTTCCTGTAAATTGCAAGCAGAAAGCGATGCACAAAACCATGCCGTGCGAAGTATAAAATTTGTGCGATTTATATGCCTGCTTTGCCGAAAGAAATGCAGCGCTCGTCGAGGTTTTACCGCCGCTCGCAGGAGAATATTTGCTCTAATGCAAATAAAATGGTAATTTCGCGCTAAGAGTTTAACCGTAAAAAATAGAGAGAAAAAAAACATGACACACCTACCCGCTTTAGTAGCCGACCTTGCCCTGATTCTGATGATTGCAGGCGTAGTAACTATTCTGTTCAAGTGGCTACGGCAGCCTGTGGTGCTGGGCTACATCGTGGCGGGATTTATGGTAGGGCCGCACATGTACCTGCTGCCCTCGGTGGTAGACAGCCAGAGCCTTGCCACGTGGTCGGAGATTGGAATTATTTTTCTGCTGTTTGCCCTCGGGCTGGAGTTCCGGTTCAAGAAGCTGCTGGAGGTGGGGGGCGCCGCGCTGATAGCTGCCATTATCAACATGGGGGCTATGGTAGGCGTTGGGTACGCGGTGGGCTACCTGCTGGGCTGGACCGGCATGGAGAGCATATTTTTGGGCGGCATGATTTCTATGGCCTCCACTACCATCATCATCAAGGCGTTTAACGACCTGAACAAGCAGCGGCAGCGCTTTGCGAACATCGTTTTTGGTATTCTCATCATCGAGGATATAGCGGCGATACTCATGATGGTGCTGTTCTCCACCATTGCCGTGAGCAAAACGTTTGAGGGTATGCAGCTGGCCTCGAGCCTGCTCAAGCTGATGTTCTTTATTGTGGTGTCGTTTGTGGTGGGCATTTTTGTGATACCGCCTGCCCTGAAGCGGCTAAAGCGCTACCTGAACGACGAAACCCTGCTCGTTGTTTCCTGCGGGCTGTGCCTGGGGATGGTGCTGCTTGCGCAGGCTGTTGGGTTTTCTGTTGCGCTGGGGGCGTTCATCATGGGGTCTATTCTGGCCGAAACGGTGCAGGCAAAGCGCATAGAGCACTTGGTGCAGCCGCTCAAAAACCTGTTTGGCGCGGTATTTTTTGTATCGGTAGGCATGATGATTGTGCCCGGCCTGATTGTGGAGCACATTGTACCCATCTTGATACTCACCGTGGTGGTGCTGCTGGGGCGCATTATCTTTGCAACGCTGGGGGTGCTGGCCTCGGGCGAGAGCCTCAAGGTCTCCATGCAGTCGGGCTTTAGCCTTGCGCAAATCGGAGAGTTCTCGTTTATCATCGCAACGCTGGGTATTCAGCTGGGAGTTATCAGCGATTTTGTGTACCCCATTATCGTGGCGGTGTCGGTTGTTACCACCTTCACCACCCCTTACGGCATCAAGTATTCGGAGGCGGTGTACGGCAAAATCGAAAGGCGGATTCCCAAAAAGTGGAGTACGCTGCTTGTTGGGTACGCGCAGAGCAAGAGTAAGGCGGAGGATAACCCCTCAAACGACTGGCTTACGCTGCTCAAAGGGCTGTTTGTTCCGGTGCTGGTGTACTTTGCGCTCGCCGTAGCCGTTGTCATTCTGTCGAGAGTGGCGCTTATCCCGTTCATCGTAGAGCAGCTGCCGGCCACCCTTGGAAAGGTGCTGGCGGCGGCGCTGACCATACTGCTCATGTCGCCCTTCCTGTACGGCATAACCAGCCCAAGGCGCTTCCTGAGCAACAGCGTATTTTTTAAGCTGCTAAAGGAAAACCACTTCAACAAGGGAGTGCTCATCCTGCTCAACCTTTCGCGCACGTTCTTGTGCATTTTGCTGATACTCTCGGTGCTCCTCACGCTCTTCCCAAGGGCTACAGGAGGGCTGATATTCATTTCTATCCTGATAACCATTTTCATCTCCTTCAGCCCGCGCTACGAGCGGCAAACCAAGAGGATAGAAGCCGCATTTCACGAAACCCTCAACAGCGGAGAGGCGGAAGAAATTAAGAATTAAGAATTAGGAATTAAGAATTAAGAATAGGGAAATTAGGAATATTCGCTGATTGTTATTTGCGCCAAACCGTAGAGACGCGGCACGCCACGTCTCTACAACGAACAGCCCAACACCGTCCTCCCTCGTTCCTCCCCCCCTCCCACCGTCATTCCCGCGAAAGCGGGAATCTCCCCCAATGCGGCTACCGCACTTGGGTGCTGAGGAAGAGGAGATTCCTCGCTGCGCTCGGAATGACGGCGCAAAGGGAGAGGGAAAAGGGGAAGGTTTGTCGGCGGCGAAGCCGCCG
>JAISGH010000039.1 GCA_031263185.1 Prevotellaceae bacterium
CCGAGCGTAGCGAGTTCACGAACACTTTAAAATAAACACGAGTGAGTAAATGAGGTTTCAAACTTTCGCGGGAAAGACTCAAAATAAAATTTTCGTAGCACCTCAAAAAAAGATTTAGCCCCTTTACGAGCCTTTCAGGTTAGCTGCTTTATTTCTGTACTCCTTGGGCGTAAGCTGATACTTTTTTGAAAATTCGCGGTAGAAGTAGGCTTTGTTGTTAAACCCGCAGCAGTACATTACTTCCTGCACCGTTTTGTTGGTTGTTTTTAGCAGCTGCTCGGCGTGCTCCAAGCGGATAGCGCGAATAAACTCGGTGGGCGTTTGGTCTGTGAGCTCCTTGATTTTACGGTACAGCTGCATTTTGCTGATGGCGGTTTCGCTGGCAACGTACTCCAGCGACAAGGTCTCTTCGGCCATATTCTTTTGGACAATCAGGCTAATTCGGGTCAGCAAATCTTTATCCTCCCGGTGTATCAGCTTTCCCTGAAACTGCTCCAGCCCGGCGTAGTGCGATTTGCTGTAGTCGGTTACCGCCTTATTGCGGTGCGTAAGGCTTTCGACCAGCGCCTGCAGGTGGCGGGGGTGGAATGGCTTTGGCAGGTAAGCGTCGGCGCCCGTTTCTATCCCCTCTATCTGGCTCTCAATGGAGCCTTTGCTCGACAGCAGTATGACGGGAATGTGCCGCGTTTGCTCCTGATTTTTCATTACCCGAACAAACTCAACTCCATTCATGTTGGGCATGATAACATCGCAGACCACAATTGCCGGCGTTCGGATTTTTAGAATTTCCAGGCCTTCCTTTCCGTCGCAGGCCTCCAGCACCTCAAAATTTTTCGACAGAATACCGTGCAGCAGCGCGCGTATCTCCCTATCGTCGTCAATGGCCAAAATCAGGCCGTTTTTTTGCGCCTTCTCCCCCTTGCTTTCTTTCCCTTGCCTTTCGTCCGTCGGGTTAGCCGCCGCGCACTCCTCCACGCCAACGGGCAACGGGGCAGCCGGAAGCGGCAGGATCTGCCTTGCCGGCTGCGGCGCTACCGATTTTGGGGGCAGGCTAACCACAAAGGTGGTATAGGTTTCGCCATCGCTCAGCGCCTCAATGGTTCCGCTCAGCATTTCCACAATACTTTTGCACAGCGCCAGCCCAATTCCGCTTCGGGTTTCAAATCGCTCCGATACCTGCATTTCAAATCGCTCCAGCACCTTAAAGCGGTCAAAGATAGCCTTTCTGTCGGCAGCTTGTATGCCAACGCCGGTGTTGGTTATTTCAAAGAGCAGGTTGCCATGCTTTTCCTCTACCTTGATGGCGAGGCTTTCGCCCGGCGACGTATACTTTACGGCGTTTGAGATAAGGTTGAAAACAACTTTTTCAAAGCCATCGCGGTCGGTATTCCACACCAGCGGCTGCGAAGGGAAGGTGCAGGTAAGCGCAATTTTTCGCTGCTCGAGCACCTCGATAAAGTGGTCTACTACAAAGCGTACCAGCTCCAATACGTCCACAGGCTCTATGCTTAGCGTTAGAAATCCGGTCTCCGCCTTTCGAAATTCGATAAGCTGCTGAATAAGCGACTGCATCCGTCGGGAGTTTGTTCTGATGGTGTTGAGGTGCTTCCGCGTGGCGTCGCCGCTGTCGGTCATTTGCATAAGCTGCTCGCAAGGAGCATAAATAAGCGTCAGGGAGTTGGAGAACTCGTGGGCGATATTGGTAAAGAACCGCAGCTTAGCCTGATGAATTTCTTCCGCTTTTTGGCGCTCAAACTCTTTGGCCTTGATGCTGTTCTTCACCGCCAGCCGGTACTTCAGCTGCTTTCGGACCAGCACGGCTACCCCAACGAGTAGCGCCGCATAGCCGATGTACGCCCACATGCTTGCCCACCACGGCGGCAGTATCGTTACGGGCAAGGAGAAGCTCTCTGCGCTCCATACCTTATCCGAGTTGCTCCTGCGTACGCTCAGCGTGTAGCTTCCCGGAGGCACGTTGCTGAGCACTATTGCCGACGATGTGCCCAGCTGTATCCAGCTCTTGTCGTAGTTTTCCAGCCGGTAGGCAATTTCGCACTTTGCCCCCGAAAGGTAGTCAAGCAAAACAAACTTAAAGCTTACCGGCCTGTAGCTGCTTTTGAGCGTCAGCGTTTCCTTACGCCCGCGGGTTTTGACGTAGTCGTACAGGTTTGTTTCGACGTTTCGTATGTAAAAAGCGTCCAGAATCATTGGCGGCATGTAGGCATCGTAGGCTACCGCCGGCGGGTCGAAAACGTTGAAGCCGCTAATCCCGCCAAAGTATAAGTCGGAGGAGAAAGGACTTTTGTAGTAGGCGCCATCCGAAAATTCATTATTCTGAAGCCCGTCCTTCTGGAAGTAGGAAATTATGCGATACTGCTGCTCCCTGAGCAGAAATATCTATTTTTTGCAGGTTTTAATTGACTTTGATAAATCATTAAAATGTTGTGCTTTAATAGTATTGCTTTTAATCGAGTTTGATGGAATTTGACTGATTAGAAATTTTTGTGTGCAAATCGTGTGCAAATGAAAAATTTCTTTTACTTTTGTGGGTATTCGGATTTTGTTTTCCCAAAAATAAAAAACTCATGTTAAAGCATTCTCAAGGCGGTGTTACGCTTTCGTTGTTTTTTGATCAACGCAGGCAAACCAATGACGGAAAGTATCCGATAAAATTAAGTGTTTGCCATCAGCGAAAACGTAAGTATATTGCTACCGGAATTTATATAACAAAGGCCGAATGGGACATCCTTTTCACAACAAAAAAGCGCGAGCTAATCGCAACTCGCAATACAGTTGAGAA
Source organism: Prevotellaceae bacterium (assembly GCA_031263185.1). Lineage (GTDB taxonomy): Bacteria > Bacteroidota > Bacteroidia > Bacteroidales > UBA932 > JAITMY01. The sequence continues at coordinate 2,801 of JAISGH010000039.1, forward strand.
TGCTTATCTTAAGTTGAAGCATCATATAGAAATATTAGCGGCTAAAGGTATTTTTTCTTTTGATGCTTTAAGTTCGTTGTATCACGGAGCAACAGAAAAAACCGTTTCCGAGGCTTTTGCGTCAAAAATAAAATTACTAAAAGAAAATGACCAAATCGCTACGGCAGGTATGTACGAATGTGCTTTAAACAGCCTCTCATCTCTATTTGGATCACAAATTAACTACAAAGATATTACTGTAGGGTGGCTTAAGTCTTACGAAAAAAACATGCTGAAAGAGAATCGGAGTTACACCACAATCAGCATGTACCTTAGGTGCTTAAGGGCAATCTTCAAAGAAGCAATGGCTGCCGGATATGTCGAAGAATCAAGCTATCCGTTTGGCGCTGAAAAAAATAATAAATACGAAATCCCCTCCGGAACAAAGCGAAAGTTAGCGCTATCGATGAGTACGCTAAAGCAAATTTTCGACTATAATGACGGAAGCGAAGCGACGGAAAAGTATGTGGCTTTGTGGAAATTTTCGTATTTATGCAACGGCGCCAATATGAACGATATTTTGCGCCTAAAGTATAGCAATATACAAGGTGAGGAACTTTTCTTTGAGCGGGGAAAAACAACCCGCCGTACAAGAAATAAGCGAGAAATAGTAGCGTACATTACACCGGAAATGCGAGAAATAGTGGCAAAATGGGGAAACAAGAATACTTCCCCGAACAGCTATATTTTTCCGTACATAGCGGAAAAATCAACGGAACAGCAGAAAAAAACCATTATTGCAGATGTGATTAAGCGCATAAATAAAAGAATGAAAAAAATAGCAGATGAGTTGGGTATTCCTAAGATTACAACATATACCGCTCGACATTCTTACGCTACAGTTCTCAAGCGTAGCGGGGCAAATATTGCGTTTATTTCAGAAAGTTTGGGGCATAGCGATATAAAAACGACTGAAGACTACCTTGCCTCATTTGAAACGGAAGAACGGAAGAAAAACGCGCAGCAGCTAACAAATTTTTTAAAGAAATGACACGACAGCTCGTAAGTATTACATCTACTCATTACATCTACTCCTTATGCAGCAAATGCTGGAGGTTAGGATCTTTCTCAATCCGCTCCAGCTCGTTCTTTATTATTTGCTTGACATCTTTTTTTATTTGCTGAAAATTTTCGCTAATAATGCTATCCATGCAGTCCTGCCCATCACGTATAAAATCGGTAATTATGGGCAGCTTTTGGTACCTTTTTTCGTCGTCTTTCACTTTGTTATGGTCAACGATGATTTTAGCGTGAAAAATATTCTGCA
>JAISGH010000057.1 GCA_031263185.1 Prevotellaceae bacterium
TGGTTTTGTGCATCATCGTGTAGAGACGGGGCGCGCCCCGTCTCTACGAATTGCTGCAACCTTCCTGTAGCTTGCAAGCAGGAAACAATGAACAAACCCATGCCGCGCGAAGTATAGCAAAAAAACCATATCAATAAAGCATGGACACCATCAAAAAATAAACCTGCACGCGATAGAGTTTATATTCAATAGTTGGGTACTGTGCCAAAAATGATTTTGTTACAGCGGTGAGGGACGCTTGCGCCGTCCCTAAGGTACGGGACGGCGCAAGCAACTATTGAATATAAACTCTAATAAAGAAAAAATTTATGCCCCAAAAAGTAACACCTAAGGCAGAAACGTACTAATTTTTGGAGTGTTAATTTTCAGATTTATAACGTATTAAAAGGCTAAAAACGGTCATAAATTTCAGCAGCGCTTGGGCAAGGATAGCAGCATGTTTTGTCAAGTGAATAAAAAATTGTCGAGGTCGCCCATAAAATAGCGCATTAAATGGCACATTTTTGCTATCTTTGCTGCGCAAAATAAAATCTCGGATATGCGCTTATATAGCCAAGGGTTAGTAAAAAAATACGGCAATCGCACAGTTGTAAAGGGCGTTTCTGTCGAAACTCTTCAGGGAGAAATCGTAGGCTTGCTGGGGCCCAACGGCGCCGGAAAGACTACCACCTTTTACATGATAGCAGGGCTGGTAAAACCCAATGCCGGCCGTATTTTTATAGACGACAACGAGCTTACGCACCTTCCCGTGTACAAGCGCGCGCAGCTGGGCGTTGGCTACCTGGCGCAGGAAGCGTCGGTTTTTAGGACGCTCACCGTGGAGAACAACATAAAGGCTGTACTCGAAATGACTAAGCAGAGCAAGGCCGAGCAGCGCGAGCGCTTGGAGCTGCTCATCGACGAGTTTGGGCTGCACAAGGTGCGCAAAAGTCTGGGAATACAGCTCTCGGGGGGCGAGCGCCGAAGAACGGAAATTGCCCGCGCGCTGGCCGTAAACCCAAAGTTTGTGCTGCTCGACGAGCCTTTTGCCGGCGTAGACCCTATTGCGGTAGCCGATATACAAAGCATTGTGGCCAAGCTCAAGCAAAAAAATATCGGCATTATCATTACCGACCACAACGTGCACGAAACGCTCTCCATCACCGACCGCGCTTACCTGCTCTACGATGGCGGAATACTTATGCACGGCACTTCGGAGGAGCTGGCAAACGATCCCGATGTGCGCAAAAAATATTTAGGCGAGGATTTTGAGCTGAGGAGGTAGCGCCGGATTTGGTATTGCAGCTTATACAGGGTATGGATTTCTAACATAATTTTTTTTATTTTTCAATTTTTCCCCATTCATGGTCAGCCGTAGGTTATTGCGCATTAAAGTTTTAAAAGAAGTTTACAGCTTTTTGAACACCCAAAGTACTTCATGCGAAGCAGCAAGAAAGACGCTGCATTACAGCATTCAAAAAACGTACGACTTGTACCACCTCCTCATGCTGCTGGTGATAGATGTCAGCGATTACGCCATGCAGCAGATAGAGCTGGGCAAGCAAAAAAACTTTCCGACGGAGCAGGAGCTGCACCCCAATACCAAATTTGTTGACAATGAGTTTATAAAATTGATGCGCAGCAACATGCCGCTAAAGCGCTACTGCGAAGCGCAGCGGCTGAGCTGGGGTGCCAACCCGGAGGTGGTAAAAAAGTTGCTGGCGCTGCTTTACTCTACCGATTTTTTCCGGCAGTATATGGACAACGATTCTCGCTCGTTTGTCGAAGATAAATTTTTGATAATGCAGCTCTACAGCGAGCTGCTCGAAGATTTTGAGCCGCTGCTGCTGGCGCTCGAAGACCGAAACATTTACTGGATAGATGACGTAGAGTTTACGATAAGCCAAGTCATCAAAACGCTCAAGCTGTTCCGGCACGACCAAAGCAGCGAAACCCCGCTGGCGCAGCTGTACAGGGACAAGGAAGACGAACTTTTTGCCGAAAGGGCGTTGCTGTGCGCCACCACCAACAGCGCTGCTTACCGCGACCTTGTTGACAAGCATACAAAAAACTGGGACCTGGAGCGCATTGCTTTTATGGATATTGTCATCATGATTACTGCTGTGGCCGAGCTGATAGAGTTTCCCGATATTCCTGTCAAGGTATCGCTCAACGAGTACATCGAAATTGCCAAGTACTACAGCACCCCAAACAGCAACCTGTTCATCAACGGCGTGCTCGACCGGATAGTTGAGGAGCTGAAGCAAAAAAATATGCTGGTTAAGGATGATGACGAGCAAACGCCGCCCGAAAGTTGAGTTTTTCGGGAATTTGGCAGCATATTTCATGTTGACCTGCTCCAAAAAAATTGTAAGATTTACTTTAGCACAAAAGAAATTCAATATTTATGCCTATATTTGAGCTGGAATTTGAGAAGCAATGGGCAACCTTGAATGTTGAAGCAAAAGGTAGAAGAGTATGTCCATACTTCTCATAATCTGCAATTTAAAATTTGAATTTTACGAAATTATATTTCGCCTGTAAAAGGCGAAATATTGTACATTGATTAGCCATGTCAACTCCACTCATTTATATAAGCAATGCGGTACTTCGCAATCCGGAGCCTCGGTTTCAAGTTCCTCTCAGCTTTGAGCTGCACCCCCATCAGCATTGGGCTGTGGTAGGCCCCAACGGAGCGGGAAAAACTACCTTTGCCAACCTGTTGACGGGTAAGCTGCCCCTTGCCGAGGGCACCGTTAAGTATAGCATTGACGGCAACGCTCCGCTGTACGAAAAGGTAAAAATGGTGAGCTTTTGCGACATGTACAGCTTGGCCGATTCCCGCCATCTGTACTACCAGCAGCGGTGGCATTCGGCAGAAGAAGAAACGCCGCTGGTACGGGACTTTATAAACAGGTCGGGTAGCAAAACCGAAGTGCAGAAGCTGGTTACGCTATTTGGGGTAGAAAATTTGCTGGATAAAAACATTATTTGCCTGTCCAGCGGAGAACTTCGCAAAATCCTGATTATTAATGCGCTGAAATCAGTTCCCAAGGTGTTGATTTTGGATAACCCCTACATTGGGCTTGACGAGAAGTCGCGTATGCTGCTGAACGACTTGTTTGTACAGCTGGTTCAGGCTGGCGGTATGCAGCTGGTGCTTATCCTCTCCGACCCCAACGAAATCCCCGATGTGGTAACGCATGTGCTCCCTATTGCCAACATGCAATGCTTGCCGGGTGTAACCATCTCTTGCTTTCTTGCCGGTACGGAGCTGCAAAATACCATGTTTGCCCGGTCAAAATCGTATATTTTGCCTCCCATGCAGGAGGGCTTCGCGCCCAGCTACCATTTGGTGCTGGATATGCACAACGTTCAGGTACGGTACGGGGCGTACCCCATTTTGAAGGATTTTGACTGGCAGGTGAAAAGAGGCGAAAAATGGGCGCTGCTTGGCCCCAACGGAGCTGGCAAGTCAACCTTGCTGAGCTTGATTTGCGGCGACAACCCGCAGGCGTACGCCAACAATTTTTCGCTTTTCGGAAAAAAGCGAGGTACGGGCGAGAGCATATGGGAAATAAAAAAACACATTGGATACGCTTCGCCGGAGCAGCTTCTTTACTACCGCGACAGCCTTTCCTGCCTTGATGTTGTTTGCTCGGGATTTTTTGACCATGTAGGGTTGCACCGCAAGTGCACACCGCTGCAACGCCAAGCGGCGTGGCAGTGGATGGAAGTATTCGGGATTGCTAAGCTCAAAGAAAGTTCTTTCCTGAAAATATCGTTTGGCGAGCAGCATTTGGTTATGCTTGCGCGGGCGTTTGTGAAAAACCCGGAGCTGCTGCTTCTGGATGAGCCGATGCACGGATTAGACCCGGCGAACAAGGCGCGGGTTACGCAGGTTATCGAAACATTTTGTGGGCAAAAAAACAAATCGCTGATATACGTAACGCACTACTTCGGCGAAGTGCCAAAGTGTATTGTTCAGCGAAAGAACCTGACAGTAGATCGCTACGACTTTTAATTTTTACCGATGAAAAAATAGACAAGTTTAATCTGCTTAATATCAATGCTTTATGCATAAATAAAATAGCTATAAATCAGTAAAAAGCAAATAAAAAAATCTTTTTTGTTAAGAAAATCCGCAATAATTAGTAATTTTGTACGTTATACTATACAAGTTCCATTATACAAGTTCCATTATTTTCGCAAATATGAAAAAATTATTATCTATGGCTGCCGCATTCAGCTTGAGTATTGGCTTGCTGCAGGCACAAGGAGCAAGTCCGGTAGCGCTTAAAATTTCTACCGTCCATCAGGCTACAGCAGGAGAGGACCCTTTCACGGTAAAGGTTTCCATAAACAAGCAAAACACGCAAGGGTTTGCACGCTTTCATGTAGATTTGCCCAAAGGTTTTGAAGCAGATGAGATAGAGTCTGAAAATGCCGGAGCTGTTTTTGATTTTCGAGATCAGCGAGTGCGCTTCGTTTGGGCTAACCTGCCCGAAGAACATGAGGTCAGCATTAGCTACCGCATTCGTATCACCGAGCCGCGCCTCAAGGGAAACCTGTCGCTGATAGGTCGCTTTACCTACACGGTTGGCTCCGAACGCCAAATTGCCGATGCGGCTGCACAGGTAACCATTGTTCCCTCGTTATCGGTAGCGGCGGCGCAAGCCATAGATATTGAAGCTTACCAGAATGAAGATGCGCAGCCGTCGGGAGCAACCTCTCCATCGCCGCAGGTAGCGGCAGCGCAAGCCACAGATGTTGAAGCTGCCCCGAATGAAGCTGCACAACCGTTGGAAGAAACCTCTCCGAACCTTACTCCGGAGGCCTCTGCTGTTGCGGATAGTGGTGAGGTAGCAGCGGCTTCAACAGGTAGCAGCGTGGTAAAAACATCCGGTATTTTTGCCGTGCGGCAGAAGCCTTACATGGTTGATAAAGAATACTACGTTAATATTCAAATAACCAAAGCGCAGCTTAGCGGAAGCGGAAGGGTTGACGAGGAGTTGACAGCCTCAGTATCGAAGGTTGAGGCTATCGAAACCAAAGGAGCGCAGTTTTCTGTTGATGGAACTAAAATAAGCTTTGTATGGACAGAAATACCGCAAGATACCGGCAACTTTGTAATTGCGTATAAAGTCACGCCGTGGCAAGGAAATGCGCCGCTTTCCGTACAGGGAATGTTTACTTACAGCGATAATAGCGGCAACGCCTCAAGCGTAAACATTGTAGAGCGCGAGGTGGACTTCAGCATTTACGTTCCTGTACCGCCGCTTGCAGCAGCTGCTTCTCAAGCGCCGGAAGCGCCGCTGGTAAACCAAAAAGAAAGTCAGCCTGTGCAGCGTGGCTTAGTGTTTAAGGTGCAGCTGCTGGCAACCAGGCAACCTGTGAAAAATCGCGATGCATACTTTAGCCGGTACAACATCACCGAAGCTGTTGCAGAAGAAGTGTACGAATTTGACCCAAGGCAGTATACTTATAAGTATGTGGTTGGCCCGTTCAAGAAATATGAGCAAGCTCAAAAATACCGAGACTTGGCATGGCGCAAAGGCATTACCGATGCCTTTGTTACTTGCTACTACAACGGCAACCGCATTACTATACAGGAAGCGCTGATGATTTCAAATAAAAAACGGTGAGAAAAAATTCTTAGTATTGGTTTACTCCCCCCGATAACTATATTTCTTTGCTTACACATACGTAGCCTGCTACATCTACTTATGATGTTCTATTTAGAGAAGTTAAACCCTGACAGAGCGCTTCAAGTTTTGTCAGGGTTACTTTTTTTCAGCTGGCGTCTGAGGTCTTCGATGATTTTTTTGCTTTCCTCCAGCGCTTTCTCATTTTCCTCTATAACTTTCTCCTTTTCCTCCAGCGTTTTGTCTTTTTCATCTATAGTTTTGTCTTTTTCTTCTATAGTTTTGTCTTTTTCTTCCAATGCTTTATCTTTTTCTTTCATGGCTTTCTCATTTTCCTCTATCTGTATTTGCGCTTGTCGCTCCTGTAGGCGGAAAGCTTCCAGCAGAAAATCTTCGGCCTCCATGTTGGCTTGCATGGTGGAGGTGGCGGCTGCCTTTTGCAGGCGGCGCACTATATCGCGGTACTGCGGGGGGACTTCCTCCTCCGGAAT
>JAISGH010000108.1 GCA_031263185.1 Prevotellaceae bacterium
GAAATATCTAATTTGTAATTATTAATTCGCTCATTATTATAAATTTATATTTTTATCTGTCTTATAACCCTTTGTTATTATTATATTTAACAAGGGTGGGAAACTTCAATTATTAATTTCAACTTCAAAAAATTTCCCCCTAATACTTTCCCGTCAAACCGATAAACGCGTCTTCGAGGGAGAGGCGTTCTTCGGTGAGCGCTTCTATGGCTGCCCCGCTTGCTGAGAGCTCGCGCCGCACCTCGTCGGGGGAGGCAAACGAGTAGGTTTCCCACGAGCGGCCTACTTTTTCGGTACTCCAGAGGATGCTGCTGCCTGCTGCCGGTATGTCGGTGGTATCGGCGGTGAAGCGAAAGCGGCGGAATTTTTCCAGAATATGCGCGGTTGGCTCGTGCAGCAGGATGCGCCCGTAGTCGAGTATGATGCAGTCGTCGATGAGCAGCTCCATGTCCTGTATGATGTGCGAGGTGAGAAATACCGTTTTGCTTTCTGCGGTGGCGTACTCGCGCAGGTACTCCACAAAGAGCCTCCGGTAGCCGGGGTCTAAGCCCATGGAGAAGTCGTCGAGGATGAGCAGCGCGGGGTCTTGCGCAAAGAGCAGCCCCAGCGCCACCTGCGACCGCTGCCCGCACGACATGGAGCTTATCTTTTGCGTGGGGGTAACCTTGAGCTTCTTGAGCAGCTCGTAGTACGCCTCGCGCTTCCAGCGGGGAAAGAAGCGGCTGTAGAACTTCTCTATCTGCTCTACGTTGAAGTAGCTGTGCTGTATGTGCCCCTCGAGCAGCAACCCTATGCGGCTCTTGGCGGCGGGGGAGAGGCGCTCCATCTCTTCGCCCAGAATACGGCATACCCCCGACTGCGGCCTGAGGTATCCCGTCAGGATGTTGATGATGGTGGTTTTGCCGGTGCCGTTTTTGCCCAGCAGCCCCAGTATCTTACCCTCGCCAACTTCAAAGCTCAGCTGCTCGTAAATGAGCTTGCTGCCGTAGTAGTGGGTAATATTTTCGCATTGAATGATGGACATTTTTTGAATTTTGAATTATGAATTTTGAATTTCTCATATCCGTTGACCGCTAAAAAACAGCGCCTACCACCGCTGTTCCCCAAGCCGCGTGGCTGCCGCGGTACCACAAGCCTGTGGCGCGTAGCGATACAAACCACCTTGTGCTCCCAATAAAGTCGTGCTCGTAGGCTACCTTGGCGCCGCCGTTCAGCGGGCTTGAGGCCATTACCTCCAAGTCGGGCTGCATGGAGCGGGCAAAGATGTAGCTGCCGTACGGAACTTTTTCCTCCTTTGCCGCGAGGTAGCGGCAGCCCAGGGCGACCTCCACCGCGAGCAGCGCTTTCTCCCACCGCTGCTCTGCTCCGGCTGCCGCCTGCACTCCGGCGTGTACGTAGCGCGCTGCGTAGCTGGGGTAGGCGTACCGCTCGGCGTAGCTCTCTACGCTTGCCTCCAGCTGCAGCCATTTGCTGCGCCGGGCGCTGTGGCGCTCGTGCAGGCCGCTTAGCGCAAGCTGCCGGAGGGTGCGGGCGTACTTGTCGCTTTCGCTTAGCAGGTGGTACTCCGTCAGGGTGGCGCCTTCCGGCTGCATTAGCTTGTAGAGCCGCTCGCTGCCTGCACTTTCTTGGGTTGCACACCGGAGTTTAAGCTCGCTGGCTGCCGCGCTGCTGCGGACGCTGTAGCCCGCCAGCACGTTGGCGGTTAGCGTACTCAGCATGAACGGATACCGGCTGTTGGGCGTTGCCGGCTCTGCAAGCGACTCCATGCTTTCCCGCCCTGCCGCGCCGTGCAGCGTCCACCCCGACCGGTTGCGCGGCAGCAGGAATGCGGCTGCTCCGTAGCTTACGCCGCTGTACTGCCACCTGAAGGAGGATGTGTAGCTGGAGTGCAGCAAATCGTACAGCCCAAAGCCACGCATGGCAAAAATCTGAGCTTTGTTGTTGATGTTGCCCATAACGTTGATGTCTAAGTCTTGCTGATATACTCCTCCGCTCACCGTAATGCCTGCCTGATAGTGCCCGAGCGGCCGGGATCCGCCGGCTTTTGCCAGCAGGTCGGAGGTAATAGTTTTTGGCCGCGGGTCGTTCCGGCGGTAGTCGTTGCCGGCGGTGTAGGCCGCTTCTGCCGCCCACGTCCACCGCCCCAGCATCGCAGACAGGCCTCCCGACAGGCGGTAGCGCTCGCCGTACATGCGTCCGCCAATGGAGTCGGCAAGCTGGTAGGGCCCCATCCGGAAGCCGTCCGATACGCTGCTCCACTGCACGCGCTCCCGTTGCCGGTAGCTGTACGAGGCGTTGCCCCAGAGCATAACCTGCGTACGCTTAGCCGCCCCTTTGGCTTCTAGCCCGAAAGCCTGTCCCCCCTCGCCGTCTCCAAGCAGGTGGTAGCTCTCCTGCCCGCTGCGGGCGTAGCTTGCCTCCACGCTACCCTTGCCCGTGTACGGCTGCCAAAGCATGGCGGCAGGCTGGCTGTACACCTCGCTCCAAAACAGGGTTGACGGGAGGTGTCGGCTAACTGTTGCAAGGCTAACTGTTGCAAGGCTAACCGTCGCAAGGCTATCGCTGGCCGACAGCGTACCGGCGTACATGGCTGTAGCCGCTAACGCTAAATGCTGTATTTTGAATAGGCTCAAAAGCTTCTCGGTTTTGGCTCGGCTTCGGCGATAAAGTCTTCGTCCGAGTTGTTGGTGTCCTTGTAAATTATGCGCCCGTTTGCCGTTACCTCTTTTACCCTGCGGCGGACGCTTTTGCCGGAGTAGGTTGCGCCGCTTACGATGGCGCCGGCATCGAGGGTTGGCGACAGCATTTTGCCGTTGAAGTTGCTAACGCTTTTGCACTCCACGGCGTCCAGAATGTGCTCGTTGGCAATTTTTACGCTTGTAACGTAGTTTGTCGGGATATGCGCCATTGGCCTGATGTCCGTATGGCTGAACACGTAGTCGTTGTTCAGGTCGGGTATTTTGGATAGCAGCCACGCGGTATTGCCCTGCACCGTTGGCACCCAAATGGTGTTGGAGTAGGAGTAGTACTTTATCAGGTTGGGCACTTCGGCCACGTCGATGGCCTGCCCTGCGAGGGGGGTGTAGTCGTACCACTGAAAATCGGCGCCGGAGAGGTCGAGCTCCGGCGTGGCGATGCTCCGGTGGTCTATGGGCTGCGAGGCTATGAGAAGGCTGCCTCCGGGCTGCACCGGATAGGTACTGCCGTTGCCCGGTATGGCGTACAGCGCGCGTACAAAGGTTGTATCGCGCAGCTCGGCTTCGCTGAAAATGCCGTTGGTAGAGGACGCTCCGTTGAGCTGCGTTTCGCTCAGCGCTAGCCCGTCGGCGTAGAGCGTAACGTTGGAGTTGTTGTATATTTCAAAAAAGTGGTGGCGCCAGTAGCTCTTGCTTCCCTCCTTGGTTTTTCCGCCGCGGTAGTAAATTTCCTTAATGACCCATCCGCCGTCGGGGGGGATGAGCGAAGCCTGCAAGCTGACGGTGAATGCAGCGGCGCGGCTGTTGACAGAAACGTTCTCCCTGCTGCCCACCAGGGTTACCTCCAGCAGCCCCAAGCTTCCGCCAACCGGTGCGCTCCGGCGCTTTACGGCGGAAGCCGTAAAGGTATATTCGCCCTCCTCGAGCAGCGCGGTAATCTGCCCGTCGGCGCTGGTGAGGCGGGTGAGCCTGTCGCCCGTGTAGATGTTCTCTGCGGTAACGCTTACGCTGTCGATGGATACATCGGCGTAAAGCTCCGGACGCTCAACGGTAACGGTTACGCTCAGTACGTTCACGGGATGCTCGTCCGTACATGCGGCAAGCATTGCTACCGGTAAAAATAGTGCAAGTAAGCTCTTGAGGGTTTTTGCTGTTTTCTTCATTTTTTAATCTGTTATTATTATTAGAGTTTATGTTCAATAGCTGATGGCGTTTCAAGCCAGCTGATAAAGCGATTTCGATAAACATTATAAATTAAGACTTTACAATTAACAATTAACAATTAACAATTAACAATTTTAGCGGTGTATGCTATCGCTATTGCTTTCGCTATGCGGCCTGCGCCTGGGTGCATGTGTGACATGAGGCTGGTCGCATGTGTGACATGAGGCTGGCCGCATGTGTGACATGAGGCTGGTCACATGTGTGACATGAGGCTGGCCGCATGTGTGACATGAGGCTGGCCGCATGTGTGACATGAGGGAGATTCCTCGCTGCGCTCGGAATGACGGGCGCGGCGGTGCGGGGGACGGGGTAGAGACGGGGCGCGCCCCGTCTCTACAGCTACCGCCTGCCCCCTTGCGCCCGTCATTCCGAGCGCAGCGAGGAATCTCCCTTTTCCTCCTCCTCTCTTTTCCCGCTCAAATGGCAATGCTCACTTCGGCCCCGAAGCTTGGCCTTGCTATGCGCACCATAGTAACTCCGTAGCGCGTAATGTAGTCGGGGGCGTAGCTTAGCAGCCGGTTTACGTAAAACGATATGGACAGCGCCTTGCCAATCTCCTTGGTTAGCCTGAGGTTCAGGGAGGCTTCGAGGGGGACTTTCTCCGTGTCGAAGTAGCGGGGGTTGTACTTTTCCATCAGGTACTCCATGACGGGCTTTTGGGCGTCGCTCTCCGTAAACTCGTGGTGCTGTCCGGCGTTGTCCAAGTACCCTACCGGCAGCCCGCTGTTGCGGTACAGGTTGGTTTTTATGAACCACACTCCCTGCACGGAGGTGGTAGCCACCATTCGCAGCGCGGGGATGTGCGTATCGAAGTACAGGTTGGTGTTGAGCTGCTGCTGTACCTTATCGTTGTTGTTCCATCCGTACAGGCCGACGTAGGGGTATGGCTTGTTGTTGATAATCATCGTGGGCTTCTTGTAGCGCCGCCCGCCGGTGCGGTAGGCTGTATGAAACCACGCGCCGGAGAGCCTAACGCTGGTGTAAACAGCCTTGACGCGCCCCAGCTCCAGCTGGTACTCTACCCCCCGCTTGCGCACCTGCGAGAGGTTGCTAATGCTTGTGTACTGCGACATAATCCAATCGTTGACGTAAGGAAAATCTTCTACTGCGGGCGCCGCAGTGAGGTTGGCGGGCGGTACGGCGGTTTCGTCGTAATCCTTGAACGTGTGCAGCACAAAGCTGGTAACCGGAGCAAATCCGTTGCTCATTTGCTCGTCGAACAGGGTAACGCTCAGGTTGGCGTCCCCCAGCTTGAGGTGCGCTCCCGCCTCGTACTTGACGTTTAGCGCGGGCTGTATGCCGTAGCTGGTGGGGTCTTCAATCCACGTCTGCACGTGCAGCCTGCTCAGCGCCTCCTGCTGCGAGTAGTAGTTGAGCTGTATGTAGTCAAAGTAGATGTTGTCGGGGTAAAGCTGCGCCTGCGTGGGGAGCTTGTAGTGCATGCCGTATCCGGCGTTGAGGGATAGCAGGCCTCTCCGGCCGAGGAGCGTAAATGGGGGAAGGTAAATGGCGGCGGTAACCCTTGGCTCAAGGTACCAGCGTCCTGCCATGTCGTAGGCTGCCGATTGCCCGGGCAGGGTGGTTGCCCTTGCCCCGATGCGCAGGTTCATGCGCCAGCCGCCTGCCAGGGTGAGCGTTGCGTCGTCCTCGGCGTACAGCGCCAGCTTCTGCAGGGCCGGTACGGCGCTGTAGGGGCGCGGACGGGTAGAGGTGGTAGTGTTGGGGTATGGAGGGCGCGACAGGTCGTACAGTTCACCCCTGCCCACGTTGGCGTCGTAGCGCCACTCGGCGCCCAGCTGCAGGCGCTGCCGCAGCTTGTCCAGCGTTGGGTTAGCCCGCGCCTTGACGTCGGCGGAGAGCGACAGTGGGCGGTCGTCTATCTTGAGCGCTGTGGTGTACACCGCCGGCAGAAACTCGGCGTAGTGCGCGCCCTCGCTTGTGGCAAGGGGCAGCGGCATGTTGCCGGCCACCACCGTGCGCGTACGGTTGGTCTCGTCGGAGGTGTAGGAGGCCGAGGCGGTGTAGCGCACCTCGCTAAGAAGCGACCGGTGCAGCTTGAGCTCGCCGGTTGACGAAAGCATAACGTTGTTGTAGGAGGTGCTGAACGATTCTTTGTCCGACAGCATCTCGGCATCTTTCTTCTCATCGTCAAAGCTGCCGGTGTACGACAGGTTGGCCTTGAGCAGAAAGGTAGCGTTGTCGGACACCTCGAATTTGTTGCGGTAGCGGGACGAAAAGGTTACGCGACGGTAGGAAGTCAGCGTATTTCGGGGGTCGGGGTAGTAGGCTAAGTAGTCTGCGTCGGCGTTCAGCGTACCGCCCTCTTTTGGCAGTAAAAAACCTTTGCCCATAGAAAAAAGCTTGTTGGTCAAATCAATTTTTGCTCTGCCCTCCCACGGGCTTGCTCCGGCTTTGGTTTCAATCTTCACTAACCCCGAGGTCAGGTTGCCGTACTCCACCGAAGGGATACCGCGCACGACCTCCACCTGCTCAATGCGGTCGGTGGATATTCTGCGCATGTCGATACCCTTGGATGTGGTGGTTCTGCTCGCAATGGCGTCGGTGCTGTAGAGGTTGTATACGCTTTGCAGGGTAGCGTCCCCGCTCAGGGGCGCGCCGTCCACCAGAAAAGCGGCGCCCAGCGACGTGTTGGCATCCGTTCCGGCCTGCCGCATGGCGATAAAGTTAGCTTCGTCCATTTTGGGATCCTTGATGAGGTGCCCCGGCAGCAGCTGCATGACGTCGGCAAAGCTCGACGGCTGCACGTGCACCAGCGCAGCCTTGCCGATGGTTGACGTAGAGGGGCTTTTTGCGCCCTCCGTAGCCCACACCACCACCTCGCCCAGCGCCAAGCTGCGCGGCTGCAGCGCAACCACCAGCCCGGCGATGCTGTCCGTTGCCGCCGCCGTTGCCGTTGTTGTTGTTGCCGTTGCCGTTGTTGTTGTTGCCGTTGTTGTTGTGTCCGCAGGCTGGTAGCCCATGTAGGATACGGTGAGGCGGTAAACGCCGCCGGTGCGCACGGCCACCGAAAATTGCCCGTGGGCGTCGGCGGACATGCCCAGCGACAGCTCGTGAACGTAGATGCTTGCATACGGCACTGGCTTGAGCGTAGCGGCGTCGACCACCTTGCCCGAAATGCTTGCCGGCAGCGCCCGCGCCGCCGCCTGCGCCGCCGACAGCGTCGCTGCGCAAAGTAGCGCTAAGGTTGATGTATAGTAAGCTATGGCTTTCAATTTTTTCGGCTTTGATAGAACGCGGGAACTTTTAGGCTTGCGCCTCGCTGCTCGCCGCTCAATAATTTACAAAAGTACTCTTCTTCTCAAACCTGTGCAATCATCATTTATGGTGATTTTTATCTGCATGGCGCGCCTTTCCGGAAGTATCCGAAAAGTCGCCTGATGTAAGCTTGCGCCCGCAAATCCGCAGGCAAAGGTAGCGCAGAGCGGACGATTGTAAAATACCAAGAATCCGGTATTTTTTATGCTTTTCAAGGTCTGTATCTTTGCAGTCAAATTTTTCATGAATCTTTAAACGTAAAATCAATACAACAAATGAAAAAGCAGAAAAAATCAAAAAAATCGCTATCCCTTGCCATCCTCTTTACCGCCGCCCTTTGCGCACAGCAGCTTAGCGCGGCTAATAGCCCCGAATTTCAGTGGGGCGCAGTATTGAAGTCTGACAACACAGCAAGCACCAGCGCGCAGAGCACTGCCGCAGTAGCCAAAGCCAACGCCGCAGGCGAAATATTTACCTTTGGCTCCTTCTCCTCGAATACCAACGACAGCTACACGTATGCCACCTACAAGCGCTACAATGCCGCCGGTGAGTCCACTACAAAAGTTACCCCCGCAGGCGCCCCGAAAAACACAACCGGCGCCAACGCCAACCTATTTCTCTACAAGCAAGATGCGCAGGGAAACATTTTGTGGCAGGTAGCCAGCAGCTGGGGCGACGTTGCAAATGCCTACTCGCAGGTAACGCCTACCGCCGATGGCGGGGCTTTGCTGGCAGTTAAGGTACGCTTTACCGTCAGCAAAGCGTTTGCCGGCGATACCCTCCTGCAGCTTGTTGACAACAGCGGCGCAAAGGTGCCGCTGTTGTGGACAGGCTCAACCAAGAACGCCTACCAAATAGCGGCCGCAAAGGTAAGCAGCAGCGGGCAGGTGCAGTGGCTAAAGCATCTCATCAGGGTGAACGACGCCAACGGCACGGACGCTATCCGGGCTACAGGCTTAGAGGCGGGCGCCGACGGCGGCTACTTCCTCGGAGGATGGTATGCAGATACCATAACCTTCGATAAGGCCGGCGGCGGCGAGCAGCAGCTTATCCCCCACAATACCGGCAACGATTTTCTTTTGGTCAAGCTCGACCCCAACGGAAGCTTACTGTATAGCGTGGAGGCAGCAGGACCGATAGCCTCGCAGGGTATCAACAGCATGACGCTCCACAAAAGCGCCCTCTACATTTACGGCAACGTGCAGGCCGACACTGCCCCCAACCGCAGGTCGGCTACCCTGCTGGGGCATACCATTACCCCTTCTACGCTGGACTTCAACGCCTACTCTGCCCGCATCGACATAGACGGCGCAAACCCAACCGCCAGGTGGGTAACCCTCTTCAATGCCCGACCGCAAACAAACGAGAAAGGCGGACGCATTAAAGTTACCAACATCGACTACGACGGCGGGAGCGTATTCCTTTCGGGTTCGTTCACCGGATTCATCGACAAAGCCGACGGAATGCAAGTATTGGCCAACGATATTACCACAGGAACAGCAACCGCCCAGCTCACGGCGTTCATCATACGCCAAGACCCCTACACCGGCGAGGTGCTGGGGCAGGTGAAGGACGACTCCACCGGCATTTCGGAAACCTACGCCGTTGCCCTGCGCGGAAGCAAAGTGCACGCCTACGGCTACACCATGAGCGGAGCGGCGTGGTACCGCACCTACAGCGCCGACTTTACCGGCGAAACCCACTATCCGCTCCTTGCCGGAGGAACGGCCTACGACGGGCTGTTTCTCGACAGTACACTCCTTGCGCTCGCCAGAGGGCGCAACGCCACCTCCATTCCGGACATTACCGGCGGCATAGCTGACGAAGCGCCGGCGGCCTTCAGCGCTTACTTTCTCTCCTTTGGGGTAGGCGAGCTAAAGCAGCCGGGGAATATCTTCGACCAGCTGGAGAAAACGATTGACTCCGTCAAAACGCTAAACCCGCTGAGCTACACTCCGGCTACGTGGACAGCGCTGCAAACCGCCCTTACCGGCGCCGAAGCCCTCCTTGCAAAAGGTGCGCCCTCCGAGCAGGAGGCAAGCAACGCCATTGACAACATCCGCAATGCCAAGGCGGGGATTGCGGAAAATACGCCCGGATTTCAGTGGGGAGCGGTTATCAAACCTACGGTAAACGGCAACAATACGCCAACGACCACAACGCAATCCATCACCCCAAGCTTGGACGGCAACAGCGTATTTACCCTTAGCAACTTTTACACGCAAAAAGACGGTCAAAATGGCCAATCTGTAAAGGCCGTTTACAACCATTACGATAATGAAGGTGTGCTTACCGCCACGCTAACCCCCGAAGGGCACCACCAGGGCACCAACAGCTTCACAAGCACAAGGAATCTGCTACTCCATAAGCTGGACAAGCAGGGGAATGTTATTTGGCAGCTGACCAGCGACCGCGGCGATATAGACATTGCCTACTCGGCGACAACCGTTACCGCCGACAGCGGCCTGCTGCTGGCGCTGAAAGTTCGATTCTCGGGAGCGCTGCCTCCGGCCGCTGGCAGCGACAGCTTATTTCTGAGGCTGGTAGAAAACGATGGGGTCACCAAGGCTACGCTAAGGTGGGATTATAATCCTCAAAAAAATACCTCTCAGGGCGTACTTGTAAAGGTGGATGCCAACGGCCACGTGCTGTGGATGAGGCACTTCCTCAACGTGGACGATACGCCTATATCGTCCACAGCATCAGGGGCGGCCACCGACGCCATCTACATCAACGGGCTGGAGGAAGGTAAGGACGGCAGCATCTACGTTGCGGGGCGCTACGTGAAGAAAATCACCTTTACCACGCCCGGTGGAGACGCGAAAACTCTTACTCCTCGAAACGCTGAGGGCTGGACAGGAGACTCGCAAACAGGGAGAGGCGACATGCTCTTTGCCAAGCTCGACCCCCAAGGACGCTACCTCTGGCACCTCGAAGCAGGAGGAAAGCTCCTTTACGAAAGCCTTGGGGCGATGACCATCGACGGCAGCAAGCTGTTCGTTACGGGCAACATGGTGGCTACTCACGCCGACTCGGTAGGGATAGAATACGCCGTGCTGCAGGGCGATACTGTTTACCCTACGGAAAAGTACGATGCCTTTGTTGCGCGGTTTGACGTGAGCGGCGAAACGCCCGCCCTGCAGTGGCTTACCCACCTCAAGTCGCGGCCTGCGGGCGCCTCGGGAGGGCGTATATACATGGAGCAGCTCAGCTACGAAGGCGGCGAGCTCTTCCTCACGGGTCGCTTCACCGGATTTGTCCACACGAGCAACGGGAACCAGCTGCTGGACGGCACCGCAACCCAGCGGGGCTACGTTATGCGCCTTAACCCTACCACCGGAACGGTATCCGGAGCAGCGAGAGAGGTTAACAACGTTATATCCAACTACTATCGCGTAGCGTTTCGCGAAAACAGGCTGTACTGCTACGGTTACTCCTACGGTACGCAGCTATACACCTTCAACGCCGCCGACCTTTCGGGGGTAACGTCTCGCCAACTTTTTGCGGGAAAGAGCGGTACGACAACGGCTTGGGACGCCATGTTCTTCAACGACCAAATGATTACGGTAGGCCGTGCGCAAAGCGGCCCTAACGCGATAGCCGACGCTACGGCAGGTACGGGCTTATACGCAGAATCACATTTGGCATACAGCAGCTACATTTTATCGCACAGCTTCGCAGGCTTGCAGCCGCAGCCAAACTTCCGCGACGGGCTGGAGGATACGCTGAAAGCTGTGAGGATTGCCTACAATGACCCCGGGCCATACACCACGGCAAGCTGGCAAACGCTACAGGCTGCGCTGGCAGGCGCCGACGGCGTGCTGGCCGACCCGGCGTTGCTTACAGGCGACGCTGCAGAAGTTGCCGCTGCTAACATCCGCACCGCCGTAAACGGCCTTACACCTTTAGACATCGTTGACCTGCTTGCAGAGCTGCAGGATGCGGTGGACTCCGCAAAGGTGAAGTATCCGCAGGATGTTTACACTTCCGAAACGTGGGATACTTTACAGGTAGCCATTGCCCGCGGCGAGAATCTTCTCAGCAAACCTGCCGAGGCAACGGAGCCTGAGCTGCTGGCCGCCATAAGCGACCTGTCCGGCGCCGTTGATGGGCTGGTAACGAAAGCCCTCGACGCTGCGCGGCAAGCTTTGGCAGTATTGGTAGACTCCGCCGACGGGTACTCCGCCGCCGTGTACACCGCTGCAGCTCATGGAGCGTTGCAGAGCGCTATAGGCGCAGCCCGGCCCCTCCTCAGCGATAACGCCGCTACGGTTGAGCAGCTCGAAGCCGCAGGCGAGAACATAATCAACGCCATCAACGGCTTGGTAACTAAGGCGAGCGCTGCAAGGCTTGCCCTGCAGGATACCATCAGCGCTACGCAGGCAGCCTGCGACGAGGCAACCTACACCGTCGCTACCTACGCAGCCTTGCAGGATAGCCTTGCCGCCGCCCAAACCCTCCTCGACGACGGCGAGGAGCACACCGTAGCCGAGTATGAGGCTGCCGGAGCTGCCATTGACAACGCCATTGGCGGGCTGGTTACCAAAATATCCGCTGCAAGGGTTGCTCTTCAGGACGCGGTTGAGAATACGCGGGCAACCTACGCTCAGGCGCGCTACACCGCAGCAAGCTGGGAAGCCCTGCAAGCTGCCCTTTCTGCCGCCGATGCTGCGCTCAGCGACCCCAACGCCCCTGTGCTTGCCGACCTCACCGCCGCGCAGGAAGCCCTTGATGCGGCTATTGCGGGGCTTGCGGCAGCGGCAACGGGCGTTAACCGCGTGGCGGACGGCGGCAGCGTACTTGTTACCGCGCGCCCCTCGACCATTGTGGTGCGCGGCGCGGCGGCGGGAGCTGCCATAACGGTGGTTAATATCAGCGGAAGCGTTGTTTACCGCGTCGTTTCTACCGGCGATGCGCAGGAGTTTACCGTGAGCGTCGGCCTCTACGTTGTGGTAGCAGGTAGCCAAGCCGTGAAAGTGGCGGTAGTCAACTAAGCTTGGCGCTCGGGTATCTCAAGTTCACCTTGCTGCGCGGCTTCCGCCGGCCTTGACAGGTCGGTGGAAGCTGCGCAGCAGGTTTTTTGTGGGGTGCATTTCAAATTTACTCTATTGTTTGCTTCCTTTTTGCTGCAATTTCTTGATTTCTTTATCGAAATCCGAAATAATTTTTTGCGTTTTATTGAACTCGTCGTATTCCGATTCGGCTTTTTGGTCGGCTTGCTGCCTGGAAATTTTACCTTTGTCGGTGAGGATTTTATATTTACGGAACGATAAAAATTCGTTTACGCTTGCGGCAAATTCTTCCATTGTAAAAGTGTTTTCGCGCTCAATCAGGTCTTCGATATAGTCGAAGTAGCCGGTTACGGCGCGCTCCAAGCGGCGGATTTCGGTTTCGAGCAGATAGTTCTTTGCCACCGTAACATCGGATTTCAGGATACGACCGTCGGGCGAGTTTTTCCAGGTGGTCAATCCCATATTCTCGGCATTGCGGTTGGCCTTTGTGTAAATGATTTCGGCGGCAGTTTGTCCGGCAATGGCGTAGTGAAACTTGTTTTGCACCATTGCGTAGAAATTGCGGGTTGTAGCCGAGTTGCGGGTATAGTCGATGCTACATTCGGCAAAAATATCGGTAATCTGCTGCCACATACGGCGTTCGCTTGCCCGAATGGAGCGCACCCGCTCAAGCAGCTCGCGGAAATAATCTTTCCCGAAAACCGTTTTTCCCTGCTTCAGCCGCTCATCGTCAAGCACAAAACCTTTGATAATAAATTCTTTAAGCGTTTTTGTTGCCCAAATCCTGAAAGCAGTTGCCTTTGAAGAGTTTACGCGGTAACCGACGGAAATAATTGCGTCGAGACTGTAAAATTCAATTTTCCGTGTAATATCTCTGTTGCCTTCGGTTTGAACTATTTCCAAAATGGAAACAGTTGCTTCTCTCTGTAGCTCTCCATCGTCAAAAATATTCGACAAATGTTTGTTTATGGCGGGTATTTGTACGCCAAACAGCGCCGCCATCGCCTTTTGCGTCAGCCAAATCGTTTCGTCTTTTACTACCACATCAACTTTTACATTTTCCTGTGGCGTGTTGTAAATCAAAAATTGAAGCTCTTTATTCATTGCTACCTCCTTTCTTTAAAATTTTCCAGCTTCCTGTTTTTTCGTCCCCTTCACGACAAACTTGTCCGGATTGTTTCAAGTTCTCAATATCTCTTAATATTGTTCGCTTGCTGACAGAAAGAATCGTTGCCATTTTTGCGGTGGAAATGTGGCTGTTTTCTTTTATCAATGCTACTATTTTTGAAGTTCTATCGGTAATATCGGTGACATCGGTGACATTATCGGTGATGTCGGTGACATCGGTGACATTATCGGTAGCATCGGTGACATTATCGGTAGCATCGGTGACATTATCGGTGACATTATCGGTAATATCGGTGACATTATCAGTAATATCGGTGACATTATCGGTGACATTATCGGTGACATTATCGGTGACATCAGTAACATTATCGGTAACATCGGTGAC
Source organism: Prevotellaceae bacterium (assembly GCA_031263185.1). GTDB lineage: Bacteria > Bacteroidota > Bacteroidia > Bacteroidales > UBA932 > JAITMY01. Next base: position 13,722 of record JAISGH010000108.1, read on the forward strand.
ATTATCGGTGACATTATCGGTGACATCGGTGACATCGGTGACATTTACGCCTGCATTTTCAGGCGCGACAAAATTAATATGCAATTCTCTGTTCTTCAGTATATTGTTTTCCTTGAGGAGCAGGGTTGAAAGAAATCGAATAAGATATTTGTCGGTTTTATGAATGCCTCGCGACAAATCCTCGTAATTTGCCCTTACAAGGGAATTTCGAAAATACCACGAATGTTCGGCAAACAAATCATTGCTTATATTCTTAAAGCCGAGCTTGCGAAGATATTTTATTAAAAAAACTGCCGTTGTTCTTGTGTTTCCCTCTCCAAAAATATGAATTTGCCACAAGTAAGCAACAAAGTGGGCTATGTGTTCAATAATTTGCCGGTTATTTAATCCTTTGTAGCTGAACATTTTTTCCTGCTCAAAATCATACTCCAGGGTAGGGCGTATGTTGTCGGCGCCGGCGTAAAGTACCGTTTCGCCGTTCAGCACCCACTCGGATTTTGTGATGTTGTAGTCGCGGATTTTTCCGGCGAACTTGTAAACTTCGCTGAAAAGCCGCCTGTGAATATTTATGTATTCGGTTGGCGTGAATGAAAAAGTTTTTTCCGACAGTATTTCGGCAATTCTTGCGGAAACCTTATCGGCTTCTTCCGTCCTGTCGGTGTCGGTGCTATCCTGTCGGGCCAACAGCGTTTGATAGTAGCTGTCAATACGGCTTTTTACTTCGTCAAAGGTAATATCGCCCTCAATATTCTGCTTTGCCGTTTCAATCAGGTACGCAGAGGGTTTAAGCCCATCGACCTGCTGCAAGCCGATAGCCGTTTGCCAGATAATTCCCTTTTCTTTCTTATCGGGTTCGCCTTGCCTTACGTATTCTTCAAAATCGTTCATCTTTGGCAATATTTTGCTTTGCAATATTCAACGCCATGTTTGCCACTTTTTGTTCGTCCTCAACCACCGCTGCAACCTGGTCGGCAAGCCAAAGGGCAAGGAGTTCGTCCTTGTCTGCTTGCAGTAACTCGGCAATTACCACAATCTGCCCGGCTTTGACGCGCCGATCGCCTTTTTCTATTTTGCAGTAGGTAGCCGTATCTATTTCCAAAGCTGCAGCAAATTTTCGCTGTGGCATTTGGCGCTCTTCGCGTAGCTGTTTAATTCGCTCTGTAAATTTCATTCCATTTCAATTTTTATATGTCTTGATATCTTCGGCAAAAATACATTTTTTTTTTGAATTATAATAGAGTTTATATTCAATGGATGGTTAGTGTGCCAAAAATGATTTTGTTGCAACGGTGAGGGACGGCGCAAGTGTCTATTGAATATAAACTCTAATACGGATAGAACGAGGGGTCAGTTGGCAACCTCATTTTTACCTAATTTATCTAACAAAACCACCTCAGTAGCAAATAATTATATGGAATTTCCCAACCTTATTACCTCATTTTTCAGCAATCGTTGTTTTAATAAGGTAATGAGGTTGTTGATATACGTATTAATTCATTGCTACTGAGGTGGTTTTGTTAGATAAATTAGGTAAAAATGAGGTTGCAAACAGCCATTGCTACCATCAAAAAAAATATGCTGCGCGGATAGTGGTGCAGCGCACAACGGTTGTCTTAGTACTAATAATATCATTGCACGATTGAGGCAATAGTAAAAATTTATCCGTAAAAATTAAAGAAAAAAAACAGCTATGAATTTTAAATTATTGTGTATTAGCGCTTTCATTTTGGGTGCTGCCGAAGCGTCGGCGCAGGAAGGCCAGCCGTATGGCGCTATTCGGGGGGTGGTTATTGATGCGGCATCGGGGCAGCCGTTGCCGTTTGCCTCGGTGGTAGCGCTCAACGCAAGTCCCGCCGCCGGCGCTACTACGAATGAGGCGGGGCACTTTGCCATCAGCAAGCTGCCGGTGGGGCGATATGACGTTCAGGCTTCGCTCACGGGCTACGCGCCTGCTACCTTCCGCGAAATATTAGTTTCGTCGGCCAAAGAAGCATTTGTAGAGATTTCGCTGGCCGAAAACATGCAGGCGCTGGACGAGGTGGTGGTTCGCTCTGTGGTCAGCAAGGAGGAACCTTTGAACAAAATGGCAACCGTAGGGGCGCGGATGCTCAGCGTGGAGGAGGCAAGCCGCTACGCCGGAGGGTTTGACGACCCCGCCCGCTTGGTCAGCGCCTTTGCGGGCGTTGCCGGAAGCATGAACAGCAACGGCATTGCCATACGGGGCAACTCGCCGCAGTATTTGCAGTGGCGCATTGAGGGAACGGAGTCGCCCAACCCTACGCACTTCTCCGAGGTGACCGGCGTAGGCGGCGGTATTCTTTCTGCGCTAAGCTCGCAGGTGCTGGGTAACTCCGACTTTTTTACGGGGGCTTTTCCGGCAGAGTACAGCAATGCGCTGTCGGGCGTTTTCGACATGCAGCTGCGCAGCGGAAATAACCAGCGCTACGAGCACTCCGTGCAAGTCGGTACGCTGGGGCTTGAATTTGCCTCGGAAGGCCCGTTCAAAAAAGGCGGGCGGGCCTCCTACCTGTTCAACTATCGGTATGCAACGATGTCGCTGGCAGGCAAGCTGTTCCCCGGGCTGCTGGACGATGCGGCGGGCATAGGCTACCAAGACCTTTCGTTCAAGATGAATTTCCCAACTCGCCGCGCCGGAACGGTTTCTATCTGGGGTATTGGTCTCATAGACAACTACTTGAAAAATCCTTCAAAAGATACGGCGGACTGGCTAAACTCCTTTGAAGATGTGGACGATTTTAAGCAAATCAAGCTGATGGGCGGAGTCGGGCATAAAATCTTTCTTGACAACAATACCTATCTGAAGAGCGCATTAGCCGTGAGCTACACGCAGAATCATATCCTAATGGAGCAGACTTACCGCGACCAGTCGGTATTTCGCGTTGCGGACATGAGGGGAGCGAACTCTAACGTGACGCTCAACACCTACCTGAACCGGAAGTTCAGCGCTGTGCATACCAACCGGACAGGCATTAACGTTACCGGCCTGTTTTACAGCTTGGACTACAGCAGCTCGCCGGACCCTAACGACTACCCCCCGCTGCCGATGTTCTGCTTTGCCAAAAGCAACGGGCAATCAATGCTGCTGTCCGCTTTCAGCCAGTCGACCATACGGCTTAGCGAAAAGCTTACCGCCAACGTTGGGCTAAGCGGAATGTACTTTATGCTCACCGGTAGGTGGGCTATTGAGCCTCGCGCAGGCGTCAAGTGGCAGGCGCTGCCGCGGCACTCCTTCGGCGCGGCTTACGGCAAGCACAGCCGGCACGAAAATCTGGACTACTACTTTGCCGAAGCGCCGCAGGCAAGCGGCCGCTTAGCCAATAAGAGCATGGATTTGACCAGAGCGCACCACGTTGTGCTGTCCTACGACTATTCGGTTTCCGAAAACACGCACCTGAAGGTTGAGCCTTACTGCCAGTACCTGTATCGGGTGCCTGTTGAGGCGGACAGCCTTTTGTCGCTGATTAACTACCAGACATTTTACCTCCTTAAATCTCTGGTAAACGACGGCAAAGGCGTTAACTACGGCGTAGATTTCACCCTTGAGCGCTACCTGCACAATGGCTACTACTACCTGCTCACGGCCTCGCTCTTCGAGTCGCGCTACAGCGGCGGCGACGGCATTTGGCGAAGCTCGCGCCTGAGCAAAAATTTTCTCGTCAACGCTTTGGGCGGTAAGGAGTGGAAAATGGGCAGGCAAAAGCAAAACATTTTGGGCGTTAACGTTCGCCTGTCGTATCAAGGCGGCGACAGGTATATTCCGGCCGACGAGGCTGCCTCCAAAGCAGCGCAGAAGATGGTCTACGACAACGCAAGGGCTTATCAGGCGCAGCTGCCGTCGGCGCTTCTTTGCCACTTTACGGTCAGCTACAAAATAAACAGGAAAGCAACAGCGCACGAAGTTGCCCTGAAAATGATAAACGTTACAGGGTACAAGGAATTTGAGGGCTACTACTACAACTACAAAGCCAACGAGCCGGCAATGCACCAGGCGGCAGTGGTGATACCTAACATTTGCTACAAGTTTGATTTTTGATTTTTAGCGCGGAGGCGACACACAAATAAATTTACTTCCCATACGATAAATTATGGCATTTCTTTTTATCTTTGTGCTTTGGCAATCGGGGGGGATAATGGAGTGTAATTTTTATTCGCATTTACAAAAATACAAATTCACACCATGATTGTCAAATAGTTACAGCAGCATACTTTTTACATTACCACCTGTGTAAGTTTGCGGTCTGTTACGAAGCTGCTTATGCGGCGGACAATAAAAATGGTAAATAGCTATGGCATTTTTTTCACTTTTTTCATCAAAAAAAACCGGAGAGCAGCAGGTTGAGCAGGCCGCTACGCTGGAGCGCGGGCTTGAAAAAACGAGGGAGGGCATACTCAAGCGTATTTCGCGCGCCGTTGTCGGCAAATCGAAGATAGACGACGAGGTGCTCGACAGCCTTGAAGAGGCGCTCATTTCGTCCGACGTGGGCGTGGAGACAACGCTGCGCGTGGTGGAGCTGGTGCAGCAGCGCGTGGCGCGCGACAAGGTGCTCAACGCTGCCGAGCTCAACCGTATTTTGCGCGAGGAGATTGAAGCGCTGCTGGAGGAAAACGAAAGCAGCATTGCCGCCATGCCCGATACTCAGGGCAACCCTTACGTGGTGATGGTGGTAGGCGTGAACGGAGCGGGCAAGACGACCACCATAGGCAAGCTGGCGGCGCAGCTGACGGCCGACGGGAAAAAGGTGTACATTGGCGCTGCCGATACCTTTCGCGCCGCGGCCGTTGACCAGCTGGAGGTCTGGGCAGCGCGCGCCGGTGCTACCATCGTAAAGCAGAAGATGGGCGCCGACCCCGCCTCGGTGGCCTTCGACACGCTGAGCTCGGCTAAAGCCAACGGCGCGCACGCTGTGCTTATCGATACGGCAGGACGGCTGCACAACAAGGTGGGCTTGATGAACGAGCTCTCCAAGATACGCAGCGTTATGCGCAAGGTTATCCCCGACGCGCCGCACGAGGTGCTGCTGGTGCTCGATGGCTCTACCGGGCAAAACGCCTTTCAGCAGGCCAAAGAGTTTAGCAAGGCAACGGAGGTTACCGCGCTCGCCATTACCAAGCTCGACGGCACGGCAAAGGGCGGCGTGGTGATTGGTATTTCCGACCAGCTCAAAATTCCCGTAAAGTATATCGGCGTGGGCGAAAAGGCCGGCGACTTGCAGCTCTTTGACCGGAAAAAATTTGTAGCGACCCTCTTTGCGGGAGAGCAAGCCGCATCGCGAATCTAAAAAGTTTCAAGCTTAAAATCTCACATCAAATCTCACATCACCTGAAATCCACTTCCAAGCAAATTAACGTCATCACCCTTGGATGCTCCAAGAACGTGGTGGACTCCGAGAAGCTGATGGCGCGGCTGCGGCGTGGCGGCTACACGCTGCTGCACGACAGCGCCGATACGTCCGCCAAAATTGTAGTCATCAACACCTGCGGATTTATCGCCGAGGCAAAGGAGGAGTCGGTGAACACCATCCTGGAGTTTGCCGAAGCCAAGCGGCGCGGCGATATCGAAAAGCTATTTGTGTTTGGCTGCCTCGCGGAGCGCTATAAGGACGACCTGCGCAAGGAAATAGAGGAGGTTGACGAATTTTTTGGCGTAAGCAGCTTCGACGACATTCTCACGGCAGTGGGCGTTCCGTGCGTACAGGCGCCTGCCGGCGAGCGCCTGCTGACCACCGCAGGGCACTACGCCTATCTCAAAATCTCCGAGGGGTGCAGCAGGCGCTGCTCCTACTGCGCCATTCCTCTCATACGGGGCAAGCACGTTTCTACCCCCGTAGAGGCGCTGGTGAGCGAGGCGAGGCTGCTGGCCGGCAAGGGCGTGAAGGAGCTCATGGTGGTGGCGCAGGATACCACCTCCTACGGCGTGGACATTTACGGCAAGCGTCGCCTTGCCGCGCTGCTCAACGCGCTGAGCGAGGTGGACGGCGTTGAGTGGATACGCCTGCACTACGCCTACCCTGCGCAGTTTCCGGACGACGTGATAGATGCGCTGCGCAGCAACGGCAAGCTCTGCAAGTACCTCGACATCCCGCTCCAGCACGTGAGCGACGCGGTGCTGAAGAACATGCGGCGCGGTGTCAACCGCCGGCAAACCTGCGAGCTGATAGACAAGCTGCGCAGCCGGGCGCCGGGCGTTGCGCTGCGCACCACCCTGCTGGTAGGCCACCCGGGCGAGGACGAAGCCGCGTTTGCCGAGCTGATGGACTTTGTGCGCGAGGTAAGGTTTGAGCGGCTGGGCGTGTTTACCTACTCGGAGGAGGAGGGCACCTACGGGGCGAAGCATTTTAAGGACGCGCTGGGGCAGGAAGAAAAGCAGCGGCGCGCCGGCGCTGTGATGAAGCTGCAAGCGGATATTTCGGCCTCGCTCAACAGCGAAAAGGTAGGGAAAACGTTCAAGGTAATGATTGACCGCAAGGAGGGTAGCCGCTACGCCGGGCGCACGGAGTTCGACTCGCCCGAGGTAGATGGAGAGGTGCTCGTAGCGTCCGACAGGCCGCTAAGCGTTGGCCGTTTTTGCAGCGTAAAAATCACCTCCGCCGACGAGTTTGACCTGTACGGCAATGCGGAAGAAAATTGAAAGATAAACTACGAATATTGCTATCGTACTGATTCAAAATATATTCAGCTATTGATTTGCATGATGATGAATAATTTTTTTGTCATTTCCTTGCCATAAAATAAAAAAATGCTTACCTTTGCAATTCGTTTTCGTAACATCACGGCCCCGTAGTTCAACTGAATAGAGCGTCTGACTACGGATCAGAAGGTTACAGGTTTGAATCCTGTCGGGGTCACACATCAAACAGTATGCTCAATGCTAAGAAAAAAGCGGGATGCAGCAAAAACATCCCGCTTTTTTTATGCCCAAATTTGAGAATTATTTTTCAATTTTTTGGAAATTACTCTAAACGCTGTAACGGGCACAAAAGATGAGACCCGAAATTTAACATTATAAAAAGAAGTAAGCCCCGAAAAGTAGCGCTTCGTATCCCTCTTCTCATTATTGCAGCCCAATCTCTTTCGCAAATTTTGCTACCGTTAGCCTGTGCACTCCCAAAATCCGCGCAATAGCCGATTTAGACACCTTTTTGTCCAGCAGGGTTTTTATCTCTGCTTCTTTGCCGGTGAGCTTCGTAACCTTCGATTTGCTGCCCTTGGGGCGACCGAGCACGACGCCTTCTGCGCGTTTTCGGGCAAGCGCTTCCTTGGTACGCTGGGAAATGAGGTTGCGCTCAATTTCGGCGGACAGGCCGAAGGCAAAGGCAAGGACTTTGGAGTTGATGTCCCTGCCCAGGCGATAGTTGTCCTTGATTGTCCAAACCTGAATGTCGCGATTCATGCACTCGTTGAGGATGCCCATAATCATCAGCAAGTTTCTGCCTAAGCGCGACAGCTCCGAACAAATCAAAATATCTTCCTTTTTCATTTTTTTGAGGAGCTTGCCGAGCTTTCTTTCCTGAACCGTTTTTGTTCCCGAAATGGTTTCTTCAATCCATTTGTCCACTACCATTACGCTTTTATCGCAAAACTGATTGATTTCAAAGCGTTGATTCTCTACTGTTTGTCTGTCGGTGCTTACCCGAATGTAACCGTAAACCATGCTGTTTTCCTGTTTAAATTATATAATATTAAATTTTTAAAGCGACAAAAATAGTATATTTTTATATACTATTATTATGTACAGTTTTTCCAGCGTTTTCGTTAGGCAGTCATCGTCTGTTTGCAGCTTTGGCGCTGGCAGCTGGGTTGTGCTGTCGCCCATCGAGCAGCGCATAAAGGCTAAAATAGAGGCGGTTGGTACGCCGCTGAAGGATTGGGATATTAATATCAATTATGGTATAAAAACAGGCTTTAATGAAGCTTTCATCATCTCAGGTGAGAAGCGGAAAGAACTGATAGAACAAGACCCCAAAAGTGAAGAAATAATACGACCGTTACTCAGAGGGCGAGACATTAAAA
>JAISGH010000116.1 GCA_031263185.1 Prevotellaceae bacterium
AGAGGGGCCGGGGGTGAGGTCTCTATGGGATGACACTGTTAACTGTTATATCTTGTTTATTCGTCATTGCTAAATAATCCCTACGGGATTATTTAAAGCGACAATTTGAAATACACCCATGCACGAAAGATGCATTGCGCACTTGGTAATAAATGGCTACCTTTGCCATCCGGCTAAAAAAATAGCGTAGCATGAATTTATTGAACATCACAAAAACGTACTCAGGCAATGCACAGCAGCTATAAAAATATTATCTTCGATTTTGGGAACGTGCTCATTGAGTGGGATCCCCGCAAAATTTTTCGTAGCATGGTCCCGGCAGAGGAGCTGGAGGACTTCATGCAAAATGTGTGGAAAGACGAGTGGAACGGCAACTTGGACAGCGGCGTATCGCTTGCCGACAACGAGCGAGCCATGAAAAAGAAATACCCGCAGCATAGCCGCTACATTGCAGCCTACCACGCCCGCTGGTACGAATCGCTTGGCAACGAAAACATAGGGTGCGTTGCCCTGCTTGCCCTGCTGCAGTACACCGGGTATGCTATCTACGGGCTTAGCAACTGGTCGGCAGAAACTTTTCCGGTAGCTCGCAAGGGGCATCCTTTCTTCGATTCATTCGACGGCATTGTGCTTTCGGGCGAGGAAAAGATATGCAAGCCCAACCCTCAAATCTACGCCATTCTTTTGAAGCGCTACAAGCTGCACCCCGAGCAGTGCGTGTTCATTGACGATCGGCAGGAAAACCTCAATACCGCCAAGGAAATGGGCATAACGCCAATTCTGTTTACATCGGCGGCGCAGCTGCGCAAGGAGTTGAAGCGTCTGGGTGTGCTGTAAGGTAGGGTATACAATTGAGCGGGAAACGAGGCTCGAACTCGCGACCCTCAGCTTGGGAAGCTGATGCTCTACCAACTGAGCTATTCCCGCAATGCACTTTACCATGAGGCTACAAAGGTATAAAAAAACCGGTACTGTGGCTTCCGATTAAGTTACTTTAACAAATTTGTCGGGGAAAATTAAAGCTGCCGAATTAGCGGCTTTACCTCAAAAAGGCTTGCCCCTTTCGGGAACTTGTCCCCTTCGCTGACAAATATTTTCACCACCTCTCCGTCGTGCGGAGCGAGAACGGTGTTGTGCATTTTCATGGCAACAAAAACCGCCAGCCTGTCGCCCGCCTTTACCGCTTGCCCTTCTTTGACCAGCAGCTGGAGTATCGTTCCGGGAATGAATGAGAGAACGATGTCAGGGTTGGGCCTTACCCACTTTTTTCGGTTAAGGTAGCGCCGGGTAATGTTGGTTGCGTATTCGGTATCTAATATGCACACCGACCCGGGCACCAGCTCCTGTTGATTTTTTTCTTGCATAAGTAAGCAGATTTACAAATTCACACCTCGCTAAAATGGCGGTATGCCATGCTTTTTCGATGGCATCTGCACGTTTTTGTTTACCGACACCTGAATGGCGTGCAGCAAGAACTTGCGCGTGTCCTTCGGGTCAATCACCGAGTCGATGTAGCCCTTGGAGGCTGCCACGTATGGGTTGGCAAACTTTTCGCGGTACTCGGCGACTTTCTGCCTGCGCATTTCCTCCGGATTTTCGGCTTCGGTGATTTCCTTTTTGAAGATAATGTTGGCGGCGCCTTCCGGCCCCATTACGGCAATTTCGGCGTTTGGCCACGCAAACACAAAGTCGGCGCGGAGGTGGCGCGAGTTCATGGCGATGTAGCCGCCGCCGTAAGCCTTGCGCAGGATAACGGTAATTTTGGGTACGGTAGCTTCGCTGTAGGCGTACAGCATTTTTGCCCCGTGCCGGATAACGCCGGCGTGCTCCTGGTCAACGCCGGGCAGGTAGCCGGGCAAGTCCTCGAAGGTAACAATGGGGATGTTGAACGCATCGCAGTAGCGGATAAAGCGCGCCGCCTTGTCGGCCGAGTCGCAATCCAGCACGCCGGCCATGACGCAGGGCTGGTTGGCCACAAAGCCTACCGTCTCGCCGTTGAGCCGGCCAAACCCGATGACGATGTTGGCCGCCCAGAGCTCCTGTATTTCAAAAAAATCGGAGCCATCCACCACCGCGCGGATTACGTTGCGCACGTCGTACGGCTGCGTGGAGTCTTCGGGCACTATTTGCTCAACCTTGTATTCGGGCTGCGGCTTGCGCGGCTCAAAGGCAAGCGCCTTGCGCCGGTTGTGCCACGGGATGAAGGTAACGAGCCTTTTGATTTGCTCAAAGCACTCGGATTCGCTTCCGGCAAAAAAATGCGCGTTGCCGGTAATTTCGCTGTGTACGCGCGCTCCGCCCAGCTCCTCCATCGAAATTTCTTCGCCCAGCACGGTCTTGATTACCTCCGGCCCGGTGATGAACATTTTGGAGATGTTCTCCACCACGAACACAAAATCGGTGAGGGCAGGCGAGTACACCGCGCCGCCGGCGCAGGGGCCAAGGATGACCGATATTTGGGGAATAACGCCGCTGTTGAGCGTGTTGCGAAAGAAAATCTCGCCGTACCCGGCAAGCGAGTTTACGCCCTCCTGAATACGGGCGCCGCCGGAGTCGTTAATGCCAATGATAGGCATATGCATTCGCAGCGCGTAGTCCATAATTTTTGTGATTTTGCGGGCATGCATCGAGCCGAGCGAGCCGCCGGCTACCGTGAAGTCCTGAGCGTAGATGGCAATGGGCGACCCGTACAGCGTGCCTGTACCGATAATCACTCCGTCGCCCGCCAGCTTTTTGTCCTGCATGCCGAAATCGCGCACGTCGTGCTCCACAAACAAATCGTACTCGTGAAACGAACCTTCGTCCACAAGAAGCAAAATTCGCTCGCGCGCGGTGAGCTTGCCCATTGACTTTTGCTTCGCAATGGCCTTCTGCCCGCCGCCCTGCTGTGCTTCTTCCAGCTTTTTTTGCAGCTCTTCTACTTTTTGGTTTTCCATAATTTTTTACTTTTTGTTCAGGTAATGTTTAGGTAACCTCCTGCTCCTGCATGCAGCTACTTTCTACGGGGCGTAAAGCGTGTCCCGTAAAAACGTAAGCGCCTGCTCAGGGCAAAAAGTGCGGTTTTTTCATGCTTTTTCGCGCTGCAAGTATAGGCATTTATTATGGAATATGTATGCTTATTTTTTTATGAACAGCCAAACGTATTGGTAATCTGATACCACAGTTGATAAAATGTTCACAATCAACGTTGGCTAACGCTCTGGCGCAATTTTATGCGAAGAGGCATAATTTTTGCTTCTTTTAATCCTTTCTTTAGGCTGCAGAGCGGAGTACAAACGGAAAGCTACTTGATTTCGCGAAATTAGCACAGGGCAACGCCCTGTGTGGGGGAGCGCACCCCTCGCCGTTAAGCCCCAACGGGGCGTAATATATTTCATGCCATTTGATTACGCCCTTTCAGGGCTTAACGACATGTGGTGGACTCCTG